>JBEVGQ010000363.1:0-18188 GCA_040511655.1 Aeromicrobium sp.
AGGTAGGTGCCGGACGACTGCCGGACGAACAACGTCCGGGTGTCGCCGGCGCCCTTCATGTGGGCGATGACCGCGGGCCGGCCGGCTACCGTGACGGGCTCGATCCGCACGCCGGACGGCACTCCGGTGTCGCCCTGCGTCGACACGGCGATGGTGCCCACGAGGCTCGTCGGCCCGCCATCGGACGCAGGGACGCCAGCGCCGGCGGGTGCCAGCGTCAACAGGCTGGGGGTGCTGTCGCGGACGGCCCAGCCCGCGGGCACCTTGTCGAGCTCGAAACCGGCCGGCTGGGCTCCGGCGTAGGCCACGAGATCGATGCCCGGCGCGTCGGACCGGGTGGCGGTCGGGCTGGACGGCGAGCCGCCCGGGTCGACGACGATCATGGCCGCGAGGGCGGACGCGGCGACCACTCCACCGACGATGCCCGTGCGACGGGCCCGGCGCACGCGCAGGGCGCGACGAGCGCGAGCGAGATCGCGCTCGACGACCAGCTCGGAGACGGCGGTGGTCTGGGGTGCTGCCTCGTGCAGCAGGGTACGAAGATCGGGCATCACATGCTCCTGGGGATGTAGGCGGGCGGAGGGGTGGGGGCGAGGACGGCCGGTGGGTCGAGGACGTCCCGCAGCCGGTCGAGGGCGCGAGCCGTCTGGCTCTTGACGGTGCCCTGCGAGCAGCCGAGCGCCTCGGCGGTCTCGGCGACGCTGAGGTCGTGGAAGTAGCGGTAGACCACGGCGCTCCGCATGCGGGGCGGCAGCTCGCGGAGCGCTGCCATGAGCGCCTCGGTCGCGACCGACCCGGCATCGGGTTGGACGGCGTGCACGTCGGGCACCGATGCCGCGGCTCTCTCCCGTCGTCGCCACGGTCGCCGGTGCTCGTCCATCAGCGCGTTGACCAGGGCACGGCGCGCGTACCCCTCGCGGTTGCCCGCGCGGACGAACAACGGCCACGACACGTACAGACGGGTGAGGGTCGACTGGACGACGTCCTCGGCCAGGTGCGCGTCGCCGGCCGTCAGCAGCGTGGCGGTGCGCACCAGGCCGGCGCGGTGCTCGAGCACGTACGCACGGAACGCGTCGTCCCTCTCGGATCTCATGGGCTTTCCTCTGCAGTCATGCCCCTATGACGGACACGGACCCCGCCGAGGTTGCACGGCTGCCTGAACCTGCAGGCCCAGGTGGCACTCGGCGAACCGGTGGACGTCGTCGGGCTGCGCCACCAGGCGCCACCGCTCGACGATCCCGGCCGACGCCAGCACGTCCGCCATGGCGTCGGGGTGCCACCGCCAGGCGCGGTCGACCCGGTGGTCGAACTCGACGACGCGGTCCGCCGGGTCGTCGGCGCACTGGAACGCGACCACGGCACGGGCCCCGGGCTGCAGCCGCCGCGCCCAGCCCTGCACCACCTCGGGCACGTCGTCCGGCGACACGTGGATGAGGCTGAAGCGCGCCAGCAGACCCGCCAGCGGCCGGTCGTCGTCGAGACCGTCGAGGGTCGCGTCAGCCTCCACGAAGCGGATGTCCGGATGGGTGCGCCGAGCGATCTCCAGCATCCCTCGCGACGGGTCGACCCCCACGACGTCGAGGCCAGTCCCAGCCAGATCGGCCGTGACGTGCCCGGTGCCGCAGCCGACGTCGACGACCGGTCCCGCGAGGCCCGAGGCCGAGATCTCGTCAGCCAGCAGAGCGACGGCACGGCGTTCGAGATCCGAGGCGTAGCCGGCCGGGAACGCCTCCTCGTACGCCTCGGCGAGCTCGTCGTAGCCCGGCTGCGTCGTCACGCTGCCGATCGTCCCACGAGCGCTCCCCCGAACCCGACCGGGCGTACTGTGACCCCGATGCCCACGCGGGGCGTCGCGACAGGGACGGGGACGACGTGGGACCAGCCGGGCTGTCGCTGCCGCCCGCACCCGCCGCGGAGCCCGAGTACGGTCACGACGCACTGGTGGTGTGCGACAACGTCGTGCGGATCTACCAGACCGAGAGCGTCGAGGTGCAGGCGCTGCAGGGCCTCGACCTGCTGGTGCACGCCGGCGAGATGGTCGCGGTCGTCGGAGCCTCGGGGTCGGGAAAGTCGACGCTGCTGCAGGTGCTGGCCGGGGTCGACGCCCCGACGGCGGGCCGCGCGCGGGTCGACGGCCACGACCTGCTGACGATGTCTCGCTCCGAGCGCGTGCACTACCGCCGCCACGTCGTCGGTTTCGTCCGGCAGCAGACGGCACGCAACCTCGTGCCCTACCTGACGGCCGGCGAGGTCGTCGACCTGCCGATGAGCATCGCAGGAACCCGGCGCTCCGAGCGACGCCGGCGGACGGCCGAGCTGCTGGAGACCCTCGGCGTCGCGCACTGCGCCGACCGGCGTCCCGACCAGATGTCGGGCGGAGAGCAGCAGCGGGTCGCGATCTGCGTGGCCCTCGCCAACGGCCCGCGCCTGCTGCTCGCCGACGAGCCGACCGGCGAGCTCGACAGCGATACGGCCGGCGAGGTCTTCGCGGCGCTGCGGACGGCCAACCGCGACCTGGGCGCCACCGTCGTCATCGTCACCCACGACACCGCCGTCAGCGGTCAGGTCGCCCGCACGGTCGCGATCCGCGACGGACGCACGAGCAGCGAGGTGCTGCGCAGCCACGACGACCTGGCGACGGGCGGACAGGCGGTCGGCGAGGAGTACGCCGTGATGGACCGCGCCGGCCGCGTGCAGGTGCCCCGCGAGTTCCGCGAGGCGCTCGCGCTGACCCGGCGGGTGCGCCTGGCGCTGCAGGACGACCACGTGCAGATCCGCCCCGACGAGGACGGTGACCGGCGGTGACCGAGCCGATGGTCGCCGTGCGCGGGCTGAGCCGCACGTACGGCTCGGGCGACCGAGCCGTGCACGCGCTGCGGGACGCTTCGTTCGACGTCGCCCCCGGCGAGATGGTCGCGGTGGTGGGCCGCTCGGGCCCCGGCAAGACGACGTTGCTCAATTTGCTGGGCGGGCTCGACCGGCCCGACACCGGCACCGTGCGGCTCGACGGCGCCGAGGTGACGGCGCTCGACGACGACGCGCTCAGCGCGCTGCGCCGTGACTCGGTGTCGTACGTCTTCCAGACCTTCGGGCTGATCCCGTCGCTGACCGCGGCCGAGAACATCGGCGTGCCGCTGCGCCTGCGACGGACGGCCGCCGCCGATCGCGACCGACGCGTGGCGCTGCTGCTCGACCTGGTCGGGCTCGGGCCTCACGCCGACCAACATCCGGCCGAGCTGTCGGGCGGGCAGCAGCAGCGCGTCGCCATCGCGCGTGCCCTGGCCGCGTCGCCGCGGGTTCTCGTCGCGGACGAGCCGACGGGCCAGCTGGACGCCGAGACCGGCGTGGCGGTCATGGCGCTGCTGCGAGGGCTGGTCGAGTCGGAGGGCGTCACCGCGATCGTCTCGACGCACGACCCGCTCATGGTGGCGCTGGCCGACCGGACGCTCACGATCGCCGACGGCCGGGTGTCATGACCGGCGCCGACGCACCACCGTGCTGACCCTCGTCCTGCGGCGGGCGCTGGCGCAGCGGGCACTCCTCGCCGGCGTCGTCGCTCTCGTCACGCTGGGCACGACCGTGCTGGGCGTCGGTTCGCTGCTGCTCGACACCACCCAGGTGCGCGCGTTCGCGGCCGCCGCGCAGCAGCAGCCGCGCGAGGACGTCGACGTGACGGCGTTCCTGGTCGACGTCCCGGCCACCGACCTGGCCGGCGTGCGCGAGGACGCCGAGGACGTCGTCGGCGACGTCCTCGCACCGCTGCGGCCGACGGTGACGAGCACCGCGGTGTCGCGGATGCGCCGGACGAGCGACGGCAAGCGCTTGGCCTACCTCGCGAGCACCGACACCCTGAGGCAGCGGGCGATCCTCACGTCAGGACGGTGGCCTGCCGCGCCGGGCGAGGCCGTCGTCCCCGGCGCTGCGGCGTCGCGGCTCGGGCTCCAGGTCGGCGGACGCGTCACCCTCGGACGCGAGGTGGGCAGCGGACCGAACGAGACGCCGGTGACGGTCGAGGTCGTCGGCACGTTCCGTCCGTCGACGCGGGCGGGATGGGCGAGCGACCCGCTGACCGGGCGTGGCTACGACGCCTCGTACAGCGACGGCGCCGTGACCGCACCCGCCGCCGGCCCCTTCGTCGTCGACGGCGAGACCTTCGCCGCGAGCGCGTCGAACATCGCCTCGTTGCAGGTCACGGGCGCTCCCGTGATGGCGCTGGCGTCGGACGCGTCGATGACACGGGTCGCCGACGCCCTCGGGTCGGCGGACACGCTGCTCGGCACGAAGGTCGGCGACCGTGTGCAGATCAGCCGCGTCGCGTCCGAGCTGCCCCAGACCCTGACCCGTCTGCGCACCCAGCAGTCCGCCACGGGCTCGACGGTGCTGGTCGTCCTGCTGCTCGCGACGTCGCTCGCTGCGACCGCTCTCCTGCTGGCCGGACGACTGCTCGCGCGGGTCCGCGGCGAGGAGCGGGTGCTGCTGACGGGGCTGGGTCTCGCCCGCAGGCAGCTCGTGGCCCTGTCGCTCGCCGAGGCGGCCATGCTGGCAGCCGCCGCCGCGATCCTGGCCGTGCCGGCGGCGGCCCTGACGCACGCGATGCTCACGCACCTGCCGGGCCTGTCCGCGGCCGGTCTGGGCCAGCGACCGGCCGCCACCGGCACGCTCCTTCTCACGGTCACCGGTGGCGCGCTCGGGCTGGCGCTGGCCCTCGTCGTCCCGGTCCTCGGCCGACCCGTGTCGAGCAGCCGCGCCCCCACACCGATCCGGTCGGGTGCGGGCGTGCTGCTCGTGGTGCTCGCCGTCGGCGCCTGGTGGCAGCTGCGCTCACCCGCGTCCGCGACCGACGGCACGGACGTCGTCCGGGTGCTTGCGCCCGTCGTGTGCGTCGTCGCAGCGACCGCGGCGGCGGTGCGGCTCGTGCCTCTCACACTCGGCCTGATCGCCGGGCGGACGGGTCGTTCGACCGGGCTGGTCCTGCCGCTGGCGACGCACCAGGCAGCCCGGCGACCGCACGTCGGCGGTGCCTTCGCCCTGATCGCACTGGCCACTGTCGCGGCGGCCCTCGGCGTCGCCGTCCACTCCACCTGGGACCGCTCCCAGGCCGACCAGGCCGCGACCCGCGTCGGCACCGATCTCGCCCTGAGGCTCTCGGCGCCGCCGACGATCGCGGAGGCCACGGCGGTGTCAGCGGCGGCCCGGGGCGCCAGCACCTCGGGCATCACCGACCGTCCCCTCGCCCTCGGCAGCTACGTCGGCACGCGCGGCGAGCCGCCGCGACTCGTGGCCCTCGACGCCGCCCGAGCGGGCAGCCTGGTCCGCGGGCGGCTCGACGGCGGCCGCACCTGGGCAGGCATCGGCCGCCTGCTCGCGCCGTCCGCTCCTGTCTCCGGAGTGCGAGTGACGCCCGGACGCATCACGGTCACGGGCACCCCGCCGGACGGCACGTCCGCCGAGGCCGCCGTCACGCTCGTGGTCGAGGGGCCCTCAGGGGTCCGCCAGACCGTCACCGGCTCGACCGTGCCCCTCGACGGACGTCCACGCACCCTCGACGAGGCCGACGACCTGGCAGGCTCGCACATCGTCGCGGTCCGTCTGGCCCTCACGGGCGGTCCGAGCTCGGCCACCGGCACGTCGGCCGCCGCGACGGTCGACGTGACCGTCCCGTCAGCCGGGTCCACGGCTGCGGCACCTCGCGACTGGCACGTCCACCTGCTCGACGAGCAGGACGGCTCCTCGACCGCCGCCGACACGTCGTCACGCCAGACGTCCGGGACGACGACCGTCTCGACGAGGGTGCGGCTCGATCCCGCACAGCTCGAGTACGGCGGTGTCGACCTGGTCGCGTCGATCTTCGCGCCACCGACGGAGCTGCCCATCGCCATGTCGCGGCAGCTCGCGGACGCCCTCGGCGGCGTCTCGACCGGTGGACGGCTCAGCGCCACGGTCGACCTCGTCGACCTGCCCCTGCGGGTCGAAGCGGTGGTGCCCACCGTGCCGTCGGCCCCCGGTCGCCCCGCAGTGCTGGCCGACGCCGACACGCTCTCGCGCCTGCTCATCAGCAAGGGGCAGCTCGACACCGTCGTCGACGGCTGGTGGATCGGCGAGCCACAGGCCGGCACCGCGCGCGCCCTGAAGGCGCTCGACCTCGGCGACGTCGTCACCCGATCGGCGACCGCTGACCAGCTCCGACGTGGGCCCCTGCAGGCCACGGTCACGGCGGCGCTGGTGCTGCTCGTCGTCGCAGCCGGGCTGATGCTGCTCGCGGGCGCCGGCCTGGTCGTGGGTGCGGATCGCCCGTCGAGGTCGGCCGAGGTCGCCCGCCTACGGGCCATGGGAGCCACCCGTCGCGCCGCGGCGCGGATCGTGCTGGTCGAGCTGACGCTCGTCCTCGGCGTCCTCGTGCTGACGGGGCTCGCGGTGGGTGCTGCGGCTGCCGCGGCCGTCGGGCCCGACCTCGTCCTGTCAGACACCGGCCGCGCCCCCGTTCCTCCGGCCACGTGGGCGTGGCCGTGGGCGACCGAGGCGACGCTCGCACTGGCGCTGCTCGCGGGCGTCCTCGTGGTCGTCGCGGCCTCCACCCGCATCGTCGTCGGACGCTCCGGGCCCGACCAGCTCAGGGCAGGCGACTCATGACCCGGTGGTGGCACGGCCCCTCCGTACGAGGACGAGCGCGGGCCGACCGCGGGCTGCTGACCCTCATCGGCGTCGTCGTGACGATCGCGACGCTGTTGGCGTCGGCGATCGCCCCGCTGACGCTCCGCACCTCGGACCGGGCGGTCGGCGCGGCCGTTCGCGACGCCGGCTCCAGGTCGTCCGTGGTGGCGACCACGTCCGACCAGGGCGACGACGGTGAGCGCGTCCGCGACCCGGGCTCGGCCGCCGCGGTGCGCGCGGGTGCCGCGGACGCGAGGCGACGGATGGCGCCGGCACTCGCCCGGGTGGTGCGGCCGAGCGTCACGAGCCTGACCACGCCCGAGCTGCAGCTGCTCGACGCCGGACCAGGCCGCTACCTCCGTCTGGCCTACGTGACCGGCCCGACCGCGACGCCCGCCGTGAGGTTCGTCGACGGCGGACCGCCCCGGCCCGGGGTCCCGGCAGCACAGGCCGAGGAGTCCGTCGAGGTCGGCGACGACCCGTGGCCTGTCCAGGTCGCGATCTCGCAGGACGCGGCCGCCGCCCTGTCGGTCGGCACCGGGGACCGCCTGCCGGCCAAGGACATCCAGAACCGCCCCGTCTCCGTCACGATCAGCGGCGTCTTCGTGCCCGGCGACGCGTCGGACGCCGCCTGGGCGCAGGTGCCCGAGCTGCTCCGTCCGATCATCGGGTCGTCCGGGTCGTCGCGGACGACCGCGGCGGCGATGGCGTCGGCCGACTCGCTGCCCGACCTACGGCTCGCGGTGCCGGCGGACGACCTCACGAGCCGGGTCACCTTCGCTCCCGTGCCGTCGCGCGTGCGCTGGCAGCAGTCCGACGCGGTGGCCCGGGCAGTCGTGGCGCTGCAGGCGTCGGTCGGACGCTCGTCGGGCCTCCCGTCGTGGGACAGCCAGCTCGACCAGGTGCTCGACGACGCACGGGGCCAGGTGTCGGCCGCCCGCGGCCAGGCTGCCGTGCTGGTCATCGGGCTGCTCGTGAGCGCCGCATTGGTGCTGGTGCTGGCAGCCGGCCTGCTGACCCTCCGCCGCGCCGGCGCGACGGTGGTGGTTCGCGAGCGGGGGGCGTCGCTGCCGGGCATCGTCGTCGAGGCGCTCGTCGAGTCCGCTGCCGTCGCGGCCCTCGGGTCGGCCGCCGGGCTGCTGCTGACGCGAGCCCTGGTCGGCGACGTCGGCTGGACGTGGGTGCTGCCGGTGGTGGTCGTGGCGATCGCCGCGCCGCCGGTGCTCGCCACCCTCGGCGCGGCACGGTCCGGCGACCGACGGCGCGCCCCGGCGAACCGGTCGGCGCGCGACCTGGCGCAGCGCGTGCTCCGCACGAGGCGACTGCTCCTGGAAGGAACGGTGGTGGCCGTCGCCGCGCTGGCCGCGGTCGCCCTGCACCAGCGGGGAGTCGTCGACGGGGCGGGAGTGACGGCGTCGAGCGCTTTGACGTGGTGGTCAGTGGCGGGCGGGCTCGTGGTCGTCCGGCTGCTGCCGCTCGCGATGCGTCCGCTGCTGGCCGCCGCCCGGCGCAGCGTGGGCGTGGTGCGACTCGTCGCTGCGGCGCGGACGGCCCAGACCTCGGCCCGCGGGCTCTCGTTGCTCGTGCTCGTCGTGATCATGGCCCAGCTCACGATCGGGGCGAGCCTGTTCGCAACCGAGCGGAACGGCCAGACCGACGGCGCCTGGGCCACGGTCGGCGGCGACGCCCGTCTCGAGGTGCAGCCCGACGCGTCCGTCACGACGATCGCCGACCGGGTGTCCGCGGCACCGGACGTCTCAGCGGCCGTCGCGGCGCGCGTCGCCGACGGGGTCCGCGTGTCGACCGACGCGCAGGTCACCGAGGTGCGACTCGTCGTCGTCGACGCCGCAGTCTTCCGCCGGCTGCTGGCGCGCACCCCGTTGTCGGACGCTCCGCAGCTCTCGCGGCTGCGTCCTCGGCCGTCCGACGACGGCACGGTCCGGGCGCTCGCCACCGGTGGCGGCACGGCCTTGCGCGACGGGAGCCGGCTGCGGTGGGACGACACCCCGGTGCCGCTGCGAGTCGTCGGCGCGGCACCGCGCGTCGGCGGCATCCGCGGGCCCGTCGTGGTGGTCGATGCCGCGGCGTTCGCCGCCACGGGTGCCGTGGCCCCGCCCGGCACCGTCTGGGCCACGGGCGGCGGAGCAGGCCGTGCGCTGCGAGCAGCCGCCGGGTCGACCGGTGACGTCGACACGCTGGTCGGCGTCCTCGACGCTCGCCGGTCCGCACCGCTCGCGGCCGGGCTCGCCCATCTCGCCCTCGCCTCGGCGGGGCTCCTGCTCGTGCTCGCGATCGTCTCCGTGCTGCTCGCCGCAGCCGCTGACGGTCCGTCGCGGCGGGAGTCGCTGGCCCGGCTGCGGTCGTTGGGCCTCCGGCACGCCGACAGCCGGCGGCTCCTCGTGGCCGAGCTCGCCGGCCCCGTCGTCGTGGGCGCGGTCGGCGGCCTGGTCATCGGGCTGGGCGCCGCCCTCGCGACGTTCGACGCCCTCGCGCTGGAGCTCGTGACGGGTCAGACCGCCTCCCCCTCGCCCGCGATCCCGTGGTGGACGGCGGCACCCGTCGTCGTGGTGGTCGCGGCGGTCACCACGCTGGGCGCGCGCGAGGCCGCCCGCATGCGCCGCACGACCTTGGCCTCGCTGCTGGGTGGCGCCGGTCAGTAGCCCGCGCGACCGGGGCCCGTCTACTGTCGGACGATGGACAGCCGTGAGGTCGCCGAGCACCCGGACGTGACGACGGGGCGCGCCAGCACCATCTCGTTCCCCAGCGGCTCCGAGGCGTCCCGCGCGATGGTGGCCGAGGTCTCGCGGGCGTGGCAGCTCATCCCCCGCATCAACGCCGTCGTGCCGGGCGACTTCGCCGCCATGCAGGCGGTGCTCGCCGAGCTCACCGGCCGCGAGATCGACGCGTCGGTGCGCGTGGTGCCGCCGTTCTACCCCGATGGTGGCCGCAACCTCCGGTTCGGCCGCAACGTGTTCGTCAACCACGGGTGCACCGCGGTGGTCGTCGGCGGCATCGAGATCGGCGACGACGTCATGATCGGGCCCAACGTGCAGCTCATCAGCGGCGGCCACTCGCTCGACCCCGAGACCCGGCGGACGGTGTCGACGTGCGCTCCGGTGCGGATCGGACGCGGTGCCTGGCTCGGGGCCGGCTCGACGATCCTCCCGGGCGTGACCGTCGGGGACGACGCCGTGGTCGCGGCGGGCGCCGTGGTCACCAAGGACGTCGCGCCGCGCACGCTCGTGGGCGGCGTGCCGGCCGCGGTCATGCGCGAGCTGTAGCCGGCGCTCACAGGGCCCTCGACCACGCGACCTCTCGCTCGAGCTGACCGGTCTGGGCGAAGAGGACGACCTGGTGGGCGTCGGGCAGGGCCGCCGCGAGCTCGTCCCGGTCGGCGCCCGTGAAGCCGAGCTTCTGCCAGAACGGACCAGACCTGCGGGAGAACAGCCACGCCCGGCGCACACCCGCGGCGCGTGCCTCATCGAGGGCGAACCTGGCCAGCATCGATCCGGCACCGCGCGTCCGACGTCCAGGCGCCACTGCGACGCTGCGGATCAGCGCATGCTCGCCGTCCGCACTCAGCTCGAAGCCCGTGCTGCCGACGATCTCGCCGTCGTCGAGCTCGACCCACAGCCGCACGGCGGGCGAATCGAGTCCGGCGAGCGTCAGGTCGACCTCCCTCAGGAAGTCGCGCACCTTCGCAACGTCGCCGGGCTCGACCGGCCTGAAAGTCCCGCCCTCACGATCGCCCATCGACCGATCAGGCCGAGTGCTGACGCTCGAAGGCCTCTCGGATAGGGGCGGTGTCGTAGACGATGTGGAGCGTCCTGATGCGCCCGTCGGCGTCCAGCTCGGCGACGTCGACGACCGTGAACGGGGCCGGCTCCCCGTTGGCGAGCGTCCAGTCGAAGTCGAACCAGAAGCTGACGACGGGCAGCCCCTCCAGCTGTCCCTCCATCGTGGTGCGCAGCGTCAGCCGCGACTGCCCGGTGTCGGCGAACAGGGCTGGGTAGAAGTCGGCGGCCGGCAGCGTCCCGTACAGCGGCGATTCGACCACCCCGGTCGACGAGAACAGCGCCAGCACCCGCTCGGTGCTCCCCTCGGCCAAGGCTTCGAGGTACTCGTCGACCAGCGTCTCGTGCGTCATGGTCCGATCCCATCACGCGGCACCGACGCGGCCGACGACGACCCGGCCGGTAGGTTTGACCCGTGCGACCTCTTCTCTTCTCGTAAGACCGCTCCGGACGGGCCCGCCTCTCGCATCGTGCGAGACAGCGGCCCGCTGATGGTGCCCTCGCCCCCCTCGCGGTCGAGTCATCGAGAAGCGCACCGTCCGCTCGTATGAGCGCCGACGTGTGCCTTCCTTCCGGAGAAGAGAACACGCATGACCAAGCACGTAGCCCTGCCCGCACGCGCCCGAGCCCAGCTCACCGCCGAGCGCGTCACCATCGACCGAGGCGGACGACCCGTCCTCGCCGGGGTCGACCTGGCCGTCGGTCCCGGCGTCCGCTGGGGTGTCGTCGGCGAGAACGGCCGCGGCAAGTCGACCTTGCTGCACATCCTCGCCGGGACGCTCGAGCCCGACAGCGGGACGATCCATCGCATCGGCACCCTCGGGCTGGCGGAGCAGGAGATGTCCGTCCTCGACCACGCCACCGTGGGCGACGCGATCGATCATGAGCTCTCCGACGTCAGAGCAGTCCTCGCGGCACTCGACGATCGCAGTCGGGCCCTGGCCGACGGCGTTCCCGGCGCCGACGACGCCTACGCCGAGGCCCTCGACGCCGCCGAGGGACTGGCCGCGTGGGACGCCGACCGGCGCGTCGACATCGCGTTGGAGAGCCTCGGCGCCGTCACGGATCGCCGCCGGCGCCTCGACGAGCTCTCGGTGGGCCAGCGGTACCGGGTCAGGCTCGCGTGCCTGCTGGGCGCCGAGCACGACTTCCTGCTGCTGGACGAACCCACCAATCACCTCGACGCTGCCGGCCTGGACTTCCTCACCGGCCGGCTGCGGGCGCATCCCGGCGGTGTCGTGGTCGTCAGCCACGATCGTGCGCTCCTGACGGACGTGGCCACCACGATCATCGACCTCGACCCGAGCCGAGACGGTCTCCCCACCACCTACGGCGACGGCTTCGGCGGCTACCGGACCGGGCGCGAGGCCGAGCTGCGGCGGTGGGAGGACGAGCACGACCAGCAACGGGCGCAGCACGCCCGACTGACGCAGGACCTGTCCGAGGCCCAGAACCGGCTGAGCACGAGCTGGCGTCCCGACAAGGGCACCAACAAGCACGGGCGTGCCACCCGGGCACCCGCTCTCGTCCGATCGGTCCACCGACGCCGGGACGACCTGGAGAAGCACGCGATCACCGCGCCGGTGCCGCCGCCGCGCTTCCGCATGCCAGAGCTCTCGTCGAAGCCCGGGGTGACCCTGCTGTCGGCTGACGACGTCCGCGTCGAGGACCGTCTGCACCACGAGGGCACGCTGTCGCTGGAGTCAGGATCGAGGCTCGTCGTGACGGGTCCGAACGGCTCGGGCAAGTCGACGTTGCTCGCGGTGCTGGCCGGACGCCTCGCGCCGACGAGCGGGAGCATGCACGTCTCGCCTGTCGCGCGGATCGCGCTGCTCGACCAGGAGTCGCCCTCCACACCGAGCAGCACGGCCCGTGAGGACTTCGCAGCTCACCTCCGGGGACTGACCCGGCCTGATGCCTCGGCGGACGAGCCGCTGTCGTTGACATCGATGGGGCTGCTGCCGTCGGCGGATCTGAACAAGCGCGTAGGAGACCTCTCCATGGGCCAGCAACGTCGACTCGACCTGGCGAAGGTGCTCTCGTCGCGACCGCACGTCCTGCTCCTGGACGAGCCCACCAACCATCTGTCGATCGCCCTGGTCGACGAGCTCACAGCAGCACTCGAGGGCTCGTCCGCCGCCGTCGTCATCGCGACACACGACCGGCAGCTGCTGCGGGACGTCGCGCACTGGGATCGGCTCGAGCTGGGCGGGATGCCGTGACCTGATCCCTCCAGCTGGAACACGCTCCCAGCGATCGTCGCCAGGCCTCAGCGGCCCGTCAATACACGGTCGTCGATGCCGGGTCCGGCACTTCGTCGCCAGTGATCCGCCTGCTTCGAACCACGGCGTTGAACTCGATGACGGCCGGTGCCTTCAACCCGAGCTCTGCGCTGCTCTTCACAAGGATCTCTTCGGACCCCAGAAGCGCGCCGGTGACCGGGTCTGCCAGAAGTATCTGCCGTCTACCCGGTTCGGCTCCGTTGAAGGCGAACGCGACGGCTGGGCGATCCAGACGATCTCGGGTCTTGCCGAGGAAGGTGAAACCGTCCTGATCTGCCAACGCACGCCAGACTGCGGCAGCCGTGGCTGGCTCGAGGACATAGTTGTAGTGCAGGAACGTGACCCGCGAGGCGAGGCAGGCCGCCATCGTGTCTGCGCACTCTTCTGGAGAGTCGACCAGCTGCGCACGCAGCACCTTTTGATCACGTGAGAGGCGGTCGGCGAAGTCTGGGCCCTCCTCGGGACCGTCGAAGGTCTCGTCAGTGTCAGAGGGCTTGTCCTTCGTCGACGTGAGTGGCTCGGTGAGCCGTCCGCTGGTGTCCAGTGGGCTTCCGCGGCGTTCGATCGATCTGAACGTGCCGTCTGGAAGGAACAGGTGCTCGGTCACGACAGGGGTCAGCACGCTCTTGGGTGGAGCCTTGCCGGTCTTCTCGTCGGTTGAGAGGAGCCATGAGCTCACGGTGACGGCCTGCACCGGACCATCACCTGCGGGCTGCTGCGTGGCTGCTGCGGCAGCCAGTTTTCGGAACTCGGCGGGCGCCGCGCTGGCTGATCCTCCGTCCAGCTGGCTGTCGACATCCTGAAGGTGAAGCACGGCCGGCGTGGTGGCCATGACGGGCGAGCTCCCTGCCCACGGCCTGACGACGACGAGCCCGAGGGCCAAGACGGCAGCGGCAGCGAAGAACCCGATCGTCCTGGCTCTGCGGGGGCGAGTCCTGGATGCAGCACGACCACGGGCGTCGGGTCTGGACGCGAGGATCGCAGCCAGATCGGTCTCGGCCCGCTCAGCTTCGCCGGGGCCGTGATCGAGGTGGCGAGGTTCAACTCCCAGTTCGGCGAGGAGGCCGCGAATCTCGGTTTCGAGCTGCTCATCGTTCGAGGGTTCGTCAGTCATCGCTTGACCTCCTTCCCAGGATCAGCTTCAGGTTCTTCCTGGCTCGTTGAAGGCGCATGCTGATCGCAGCCGGGCTGCAATCAAGTATCACTGCAATCTCGGCGACGGCATATCCGTCCGCGAGCAGAGCGAGCACCTCACGGTCGGTGAGCGTGAGGTGGGACAGCCAGCTGGAGCCGTCGGGTCGGACCACCAGATCTGCGATGTCGTCGACATGTTGGGGGTCGGTTCGTTGGGCGTCGGCGACTGTGGCCGTGAGCCGTCTGAATCTGTCGTTGGCCCGCAGCATATTTCGGATATGCCCTTCAACGATTCTGTATGCGAGGGACTGCAGCTTTCTGTTCGCGATGTCGTCGCCGGGACTGTCCAGGTTCTTCGACCAGATCGTCTGCATCGTCTGGGAGACAACGTCCAACGCCGATTCGGCCTCGAGCCGGCGCTTGGCATATCTCACGAGGCGTGGATGCATCTCCCGGAAGAACTCTTCGAAGTCCGGAGCGTCCACGGCCCACACACTACGACTAGTAGGTCGCTCACAGGTGGCCTTTGACGTCTGCACTACTTCAACAGCTGCTGCCCGATTGCAGGTTCACTTCCGAGGCTGATGAATACCCGGACGTGACGGATGCCTTCCTGGCGCCGTTCTCGTAGCACGTCGAACTCGCACCGGTGTTGCTGTAGAGGCGGGCGACCGTGCTTCGATTGTTCCAGAAGGACCCGACCGTACCCCCGACCGTCTTGAGTCCGCTCCCTGTCTTGTACCGGAACGATCCGGAGTAGTTGGCCAGGCTCCAGATGCAGAACTGCCCACTGTCGCATTGGCCGAGGGAGAAGGTCCCCGGTGGGACGTCGACCTCCACGGTGCCGTCTGCGAAGTAGGTGTGGTCGCCGATGTGGAATGCCGGTTGTGACGAGCCGTCGTGTGCGTTCGCCGCAGACGCCGCTCCGGTCGTCATGCTGGCTACGAGGCCGGCGGTAGCAAGGAATCGCAGGATCGTCTTCGTCATACCACCAGATGTCCGGTGCTCGCCCAGATCTAACTGACGCCGACATGTGCCGTCATCACGTGGCAATTCCTTGACGCAGGCACCGTCGTCACGTGTCTTCGGGGTGTTCGGCCGCCGTGAGGGTGCGCACGGCCAACGACGCGGCGACGCCGGCCGAGAGGACGACGCCCACCGCGGCCGACACGATCGGAAGCACGGGAATCCTCGTCGTGGCGTAGACGCCGTGCGTGACGTCAACTCCCAGGATGCCTGCACAGATCCCGGCGAGCAGACCGACACCGACCACCAGGGCGGCCTGGATCTCGAGCAGGGAGAGGATCCACCGGGGAGTCAGACCGATCGCTACCAGCCGCGAGCTGTACGTCCGGAGCCTGTACGCCTGTCCTCGAAGGACGGCGAACAGAATCGCGAAGCCGCCCAGGACGAGAGCCGCGAGGAAGACGTACGCGTAGGTTGGCAGGTCGGGCTCGGGTGGAGCCACGGCATACTGCACGAACTCGCTGTCATAGCCCGCGTCGACAGCGGCTTGGACGGCATCCTCGGTCTCTCGCTGCGATACGTCCGGATAGATGTATCGCGTGGGTTCGCTGACGGGGAGTCCTAGCTCTCTCGCCGTGCTCAGAAGCACCGCTCCGCCGAAGCTCGCACGGAGCTGCCGGTCGGGTCTGACCTTGAGGGTCGTGAGCTCCGGCGTGGTCAGCAGCTGTCTGCTGCCTGAGAACACCACGAACCGTTGGTTGCCCTTTGTTCGGGTGAAGTCGAGGACGCCGCCGGACGTGAGCACCGTCTCTGCATCGCCGTGGATCTGGCTGCCCAACAGACGCCGGAGCTGATCTGCACTGTCCACCACCATGATCGCGTTGCTGGACCGCCCTGCACGTTGTTGCTTGCTGAAGAAGGCGTTCGAGCCGTCGGCAGCGTCTGATCCTGGGGAGCTGGTGCCCCGGATCACGACCGGTCGGCCCAGGCCGGGCACCTTCGAGACCGAGCGTGCCACTGCCCTCACGTCGCCGATCGCAGCGTCGCTCTGTACCCAGATCTGGCCGGCCGGGATCCGACTGAAGGTGAAGCTGGCATCGCTGGCCTTCTTGCTCGTGAGCTGGGTGCCGACCAGCGTCGGTAGCGCGATGCAGCAGGCAACGACGACGACCGCAGCCGCCTGTCGGCCGACATCCGCGTGCATGAGACGTCGAGCCACGAACGTGCGGGGGGTGCCCAGCGGCAACAGCCACAGGAGGAGCCGCAGAAGGTCAGGTGCGACGAAGATCGCCGCGGTGACTGCGAGATACGAGGCAGCTATCGAGTCTGAGCTGCTTCCTCCTTGAACCGCTGCGACCGCCAGCAGCAGGACCGCAACCCTCCGGATCAAGGCGACGTCGACGTCGCCGAACCACGCCGAAGCGAGCGAGGGCCGCACGCTCGTCGCGGATCGCCGGGGCCAGAGGGTGCCGGCGGCGATGAGCACCAAGGCTGCAGCCCCCATGGCCATGGCGACCGGGTCGAACGCGGGTGACGGGGACAGACGCTGGTCGGCGACACGGGGCAGAACCCATGCCCGCAACGCGAGACCGCCGAGCCAGCCGGCGACGAACCCGCCGACCATCGATGCGGCGGCCACCGTGAGCGCGGCTGTGACCTGAGTCAGGACGACCCGGCGTCGATCGACCCCCATCGCAACGAGACGATCCGCGTTCTCGTGGCTGGCTCCCCGCGTCAGGCCGACGACCAGCGAGGACACCAGCAGGACGACGAGCAAGAGCGGAAGGTACGAGACGGCCAGCTGGTCGGACCCGAAGGTGGCGACCGGCTCACCTGCGACCTGCGACCGCGTCGTGTAGTTCTCCTCGATGATGGTGGTGCCGTCATCGTCGGCCAAGGACGGCAGCGCTGTCGTGATGGCTCGAGAGACCTCGCCGATCGAGCTTCGCGAGCCGAAGTACGCCTTGATCTGGGCGTCCACCGGGGCCGCTGAATGCCCAGGTCTCGCCGTCGCGATGGCCTCCCACGTTCCTGGACCGGCGATGATCGTGTCTGCGCGCGTCGCGTAGGCGTCGGTGACCACTCCGACGACGTGGAATGTTGCTCGCCCTGAGAGCACCGTGAACCGGGTGCGGTCGGGCAACCCGTCCAGAAGGTGCTTGCTGACGAGAACGTCCATGGGGGCGCTCGGCCAGCGGCCTCTCTGCACCGTGTACCGACCCGGAAAGGCGCTTCTCAGGGTCGGGTCCTGGACGAAGCGCAGCACGCTGAGGGGTGCCTGCACGAAGGTCTTGGCGAATGCGTCTGGTCGAACGGCGGTCGACTCCAAGGACAGGTGCGCGTGAGGCACGGTCGCGGCGAACTCGGTCGCGGCATCCGCGAACTGACCTGGTGCCAGGTCACCCAGCTCCACGCTCGCGAACGTCTGCCGCTGGAAGCGGCCGAAGGACTTGTCGGCCTCTTGGTCGGCGGTCAAGGTCAACGCGCTCACGCTGACGAAGACGGCGGCGAGTATCGCGAAGCTCAACACGATGACGACCGCGGAACGTCGCGACGTCGTGGATCGCATCCAGCGCGCAGTCAGGAACAACAGCGCGCGCATCCGCTCTCGCCTCGAATGGGTCATTGGGCCGTAACGGTTCCGTCGACCATCAGGTAGACGGAGTCAGCGAACTGCTGAGCCAACGGGTCATGGGTGGCCAGGACGACTGCCGTTTCCTGCGCCCTGCACATGTCTCGCATCAGCGCGAAGAGCTGTCGAGAGTTGGTTGAGTCCAACGCGCCGGTCGGCTCGTCAGCCAGCAGCAGCGGCTGCTCGCCGGCCAGCGCGCGAGCGATCCCCACGCGCTGACGTTGACCACCCGACATGTGTCCAGGAGATCGATCGGCCAGCGCTGTGAGTCCGACTGCGGCCAGAGCGTTGCTAGCTGCCTCATGGCGCGCTGCACGCGACATCCCGCGGACCATCAGAGGCAGCTCGACGTTCTCTCTCGCAGTGAACTCCGGAAGCAGATTGTTGGACTGGAACACCACTCCGATGCTGCGCAGCCTCAGCTGAGCGCGCTGACTCTCCGAAGAGCTGGTGAGCGAGTGTCCTAGGACCGACACCTCGCCGGAGTCAGCGACGTCGATACCGGCGAGGACGTTGAGCATCGTCGACTTCCCCGACCCACTCGCGCCGTAGATGCATGCCAGTTCACCCGGTGCGACCGAGAGGCTGACCCCGTCGAGCGCAACGACTGCCTCTTGGCCGACGGTGAACTCCTTCGACACCTCCGTGAGACTCGCAACCACCATTCGCCCCCATGACTTCTCGTAGGTCGATTCCACGCAGCTCTGCCACGTGCCGCCAGCACCTCTG
>JBEVGQ010000364.1:0-3441 GCA_040511655.1 Aeromicrobium sp.
CGGATGTAGCGCAGGTAGAAGCCCATGAACAACGCGATCGGGATCGTCAGGCCGATCGAGAACACGCCCCACGCCGACTCGGCGAGCGCGTTGACCACGACCAGCGACAGCACCGCCAGGATGATGATCATGATCGCGAAGACGGCGATGAGCGCTGCGGCGCCGCCGACGACGCCGATCTCCTCGCGCACCATCTGCCCGAGGCTCTTGCCGTCGCGGCGCATCGACATGAACAGCACCACCATGTCCTGCACCGCGCCGGCCAGGATGACGCCGACGATGATCCAGATCGTGCCGGGCAGGTAGCCCATCTGCGCGGCCAGCACCGGCCCGACGAGCGGGCCGGCCCCGGCGATCGCGGCGAAGTGGTGGCCGAACAGCACCCGCCGGTCGGTCACCTCGTAGTCGATGCCGTTCTCGAGACGCTCGGCCGGCGTCGCCCGGGTGTCGTCGAGCTCGAGCACCTTCTTGGCGATGAAGCGCGAGTAGAAGCGGTAGGCGATCGCGTACGACGACAGCGCCGCGAACAGGATCCACAGCGCCGAGACGTTCTCGCCGCGCGACAGGGCGAGCACGGCCCAGCACGTCGCGCCGACCACGGCGACGACCGTCCAGATCGCGATGCTCCTGATGCGGGCGCGCGGTGCCGCCGACGTGATGCTCATGATGTGCCCCCGAGGTGATGATCGCGGCCCGCCGGATCGGACCGTCTCTCACCAGATCACAGGTGTGACGCGCGTCGCCACTCGCGCACGACGAGCGGTCGGTCGGGCCGGACGAGCGGTCAGGCGGTGTCGGGCAGGTCGGTCCAGTCGAGACCGGGCACGCTCGCGAAGAAGCGGTCGCGGCTGACGAACGTCGCCTTCTTCTCGATCGCGAGTGCGGCGATGTAGCAGTTGGGGACGGTGTTGCCAGAGGCCCCGAGCTCGCGGCACAGCGCGTCGAAGATGGCCCAGTGTCCCGGACCGGGGGTCACACGACGGACGCCCGGAGCCGCACGAAGGTCTCGCACCCGATCGAGCACGACCGAGACGTCCGCGCACAGCCCCGCCACAGGCATCGTGAGCACGCGCACCGCACCGGACACGATGACGTCCGGCAACCCCAGCTCGGACGCTGCCGCAGCCCGCTCGAGCCAGTTGCTCGCGCGCGCGTGGGCGGAGGAATGCTCCCGCCAGGCGTCGACCAGGACGTTGACGTCAGGGACGAGCACGGGCGTCGTGGGCGTCGAGGTAGTCGAGCACGGCTGAGTTGTCGGAGATGTCGAAGGGAGGCTCGCCGGGCAGCCCCATGGGTACGGGAACGACCCGGTAGGGCCGTGGGTCGGGGATGTCGCGTTCGAGGAGGTCGCGAAGCGCCTCCTCGAGCAGGGAGGTGACGGTGCGTCCCTCCTCGGCCGCCCGCACACGCGCGGCCCGATACAGGTCGTCGGGGAGATTCATGGTGGTGCGCATATGACAAAGCATATCGCCATACATCCAATGTGACGATGACCATGTGGATGATGCAGGACTGACGCTGCTAGGTTCCGGGTGCCAGTCAACTCAGTGATGAGCCAGGGAACCCGGTGAGAGTCCGGGACTGACGCGCAGCGGTGAGGGTGACGGGCGGAGCACGAGGCCACTGGACCGGAGGGTCTGGGAAGGCGCGCCGCCTGGATGATCCCGAGTCCGAAGACCTGCTGGCCGCCGACCGTCCGGTCGACGTCACCCGCCACCAGGCCTCGCGAACAGGCCTCCGGACCCCGAGAGGGACCTCATGTCATCGTTTCGTCGCACCTCGCCCCTGCCCGCGCTCGTCGCGGGTGTCCTCCTGCTGACCGCTGCGTGCGGCGCTTCGTCGGACGACGCCGACGCGTCCGGCTCGGCCGTCAGCGTCACCAACTGCGGGCGCACGGTCGCTCTCGACCACCCGGTGCAGCGGGTCGTGTCGGTCAACCAGCCAGCCACCGAGCTGCTGCTGACCCTCGGCCTCCGCGACCGCATCGTCGGAGCGGGCCTCGGCGACACCAACGTGCTGCCCGGCCTGCAGAAGGACCTCAAGGGCCTCAACCTGTTCTCCGAGGAGTTTCCGTCGTTCGAGAGCGTGCTCGCGACCGAGCCCGACCTGGTCTACGCGACGTTCGACTTCACCTTCACCGACGAGGGCATCGCCGACCGCAAGAAGTTCGCCGAGCTCGGCATCGACGTCTACCAGTCGCCCAGCGAGTGCACGGGCCAGGACGCCGAGCAGACCAAGCGGCTGACTCTCGACGACCTCTACGCCGAGATCGGCGACATCGCGACCCTGTTCGGCGTCGAGCCGCGCGGCGACGCCCTGGTGTCGGACCTGAAGAAGCGGGCCGCCACGGCTGCCGACGGGCTCGACGCCAAGGGCGTGACCATGGCGTGGTGGTACTCGTCGACCAAGACGCCCTACTTCGCCGGTTGCTGCGGTGCGCCCGGCATCATGACGCGCGCCGTCGGCACCACGAACGTCTTCGACGACCTCGACCAGCTGTGGCCCGAGGTGAGCTGGGAGTCCCTCGTCGACCGCGACCCCGACGTCCTCGTGCTGGCCGATCTCACGCGCGGCTCGGAGGGCGACACCGCGGCGGCCAAGATCGCGTTCCTCGAGTCGAATCCGGCCACGCGGGAGCTCACGGCCGTCAAGAACAAGCGATACATCATCCTGCCCGGCACGACGATGGATCCGTCGATCCGCAACGTCGACGGCATCGAGAAGGTCGCTGACGGCCTGCGAGGGCTGGGTCTCGGCTCGTGACGCTCGACCCGGTGGCGGACGACTGACCCGCAAGCCGGGACCCGGCGACCCTGGACTGGGTCTTACTGGTGCCCGAGCGCGAGCGTCGGTTCTTGTAGCGTGGTCAGGTGCGCGGCGACATCGTGATCCTCACCGGGGCCCCTGGATCGGGCAAGTCGACCACGGCCCGCGCTCTAGCGAGGAGCTTCCCCCTGGCCGTGCACCTGCACACCGACGACTTCTGGCACTCGATCGTGTCGGGGGCCGTCCCGCCGTACCTGCCTGAGTCGGACGGCCAGAACCAGACCGTGATGCGAGCCATCGCAGCTGCGGCGGCCAGCTATGCAGGGGGCGGCTTCACGACGGTCGTCGACGGCATCGTCGGGCCCTGGATGCTGCGTCACTTCGGATCGCGTGAGCGCGCGAGATGCCACTACGTCGTGCTGCGCGCGTCGCGTGGCGAGACGCTGCGTCGGGCGCAGGGCCGGACCGAACCGGGTGCGCTGGTGGACGAGGCGCCGATCGTCTCGCTCTGGGAGCAGTTCGCCGATCTGGGACCCCTTGAGCGCCATGTGGTCGACACAACGGGGCAGGGGCCGGACGAGACGTTGTCGGCCGTGCGGCAGTCGATCGACGGCGACGGCTTCCTGCTCGAGTCCAGAGCGTCCTGAATCGTCCACGGCGTCCGTCGGTCGGCCG
>JBEVGQ010000365.1:0-3633 GCA_040511655.1 Aeromicrobium sp.
AGGCTCGACTTGCCGGCGTTGGTGTAGCCCGCGATCGACACCGACGGGATCTCGTGGCGCTGCCGGTTGCCCTTCTTGGTCTCGCGGGCCTTGCCGAGCTCCTTGAGCTCGCGCCGCAGCTTGGTCATCTTCATCTGGATGCGCCGACGGTCGGTCTCGAGCTTGGTCTCGCCCGGTCCGCGTCCGCCGATGCCCTCGCCACCGGCGGCCTGGCCACCGGCCTGGCGCGAGAGGTTGCCGCCCCAGCCGCGCAGGCGCTGCGTCTGGTACTGCAGCTGGGCGAGCTCGACCTGCGCCTTGCCCTCCTTGCTCTTGGCGTGCTGGGCGAAGATGTCGAGGATCAGTGCGGTGCGGTCGACGACCTTGACCTTGCACTTGTCCTCGAGGTTGCGCAGCTGGCTGGGTGCGAGCGCACCGTCGCAGATGATCGTGTCGGCACCCGTGGCCTCGACCGTCGCGCGGAGGTCCTCGACCTTGCCCGAGCCGATGTAGGTGGCGGGGTCGGGCTTCTGGCGGCGCTGGATGAGCGCGTCGAGCACCTCGGAGCCGGCCGTCTCGGCGAGCAGCTTGAGCTCGGCCATCGAGTTCTCGGCATCTTCGACGGTGCCCTCGGTCCAGACACCGACCAGGACGACCCGCTCGAGTCGCAGCTGGCGGTACTCGACCTCGGTGATGTCCTCGAGCTCGGTGCGCAGGTTGACGACGCGCCGCAGCGAGTGGCGCTCCTCGAGGTCGAGCCCCTCGGTGCCCTGCGGCTGGTCGGTCGTTCCGCCCACTGAGCCTGTCGAAGTGTCGGTCATGCAGTCCAATCCATGGTGCCCCGGGCGACGATCTCGGCGGGGCCGGTGAGTGTGACGTGGTCGTCGACGCCGTAGGTCACGTGCAGCGTGCCCCCGGGGACGTCGACCCGGTAGGTGACCGGTCGCTCGGCACCGTCGGCCACCGCGGCGGCCACCGCCACGGCGCAGGCTCCGGTGCCGCACGAACGCGTCTCCCCCGCACCGCGCTCGTGCACGCGCATCGCCACGTGGCGATCGCCCTGGCGGACGACGAACTCGATGTTGACGCCGTCTGGGTAGACGGCCTGGTCGTAGTCGGGCTCGGTCAGCAGCGGGCCGACCTCGTCCAGCCGGTCGACGAAGGCCACGGCGTGGGGGTTACCTGTACGAACGTCCTGCGCCTCCCACGTATTTCCGGCGGCGGTGACCTTCGAGACGTCGCGCACCTGCGGCACCCCCATGTCGACGCTGATCGCGTCGCCGTCGATCGACATGATCTTGTCGCCGTCGCGGGTGCCGATGGCGAACGGACGCGTCGGGTCGACAAGGCCCTCCTGCGCGAGGTGCAGCGCGAACACGCGCGTGCCGTTGCCGCACATCTCGCTGACCGACCCGTCGGCGTTGCGGTAGTCCATGAACCACTCGGCCGTCGAGTCGATGCCCGGATCGCCCTGCCGCAGTGCCTCGGTGCGGATGACCCGCAGCACGCCGTCGGCGCCGATGCCGCGCCGCCGGTGGCACAGGGCCGCCACGAAGGCGCCGTCGAGATCGCCGTGGACCGTGCCGTCATGGTCGGGGAGCAGCACGAAGTCGTTCTCGGTGCCGTGCCCCTTGAGCCATGGAAAGGTCATATGCCCGATTCTATCGCGGGGCGACGACGTACATCGCCTGCTTGAGCAGGTCGTCGGCGTCGTGCGGCAGCCAATGGATGCGCGGGTCCTTGCGGAACAGACGGTCCTGACGACGGGCGAACTTGCGTGTGCCCGTGACGGTCTGCTCGCGCGCCTCGTCCTCGGTGAGCTCGCCGCGCAGGAACGCCAGGATCTGCTGATACCCCAGGGCGCGCGACGCCGTGCGGCTGTCCTCGATCCCTGCCGGCAGCAGCGCGCGGACCTCCTCGACGAAGCCGTCCGCCCACATCTGGTCGACCCGGTCGGACAGGCGCCGCTCGAGGACGTCCCGCGGCACGTCGAGCCCGAGCATCGTGAGGTTGCCGTAGATCGACTCCAGGGGCGGCATCGTGGCGACGAACGGCCGGCCCGTCAGCTCGCCGACCTCGAGCGCGCGGACGATGCGCCGGTCGTTGGACGGCAGGATCTGCGCCGCCGCGGCGGGATCTCGCCGGGCCAGCTCGTCGTGCAAGGCCTGGCTGCCGCGGCGCGCGAGCTCGTCGGCCCAGCGCTGCCGGACGGCCGGATCGGTGCCGGGGAAGTCGAGGCGGTCGATCACCGCCCGCACGTACAGCGCCGAGCCGCCGACGAGCACGGGGGTGACGCCACGGGCGTGACAGTCGGCGACGACGGCCCGGGCCTGCTGCTGGAACTCGGCGACGCTCGCCGTGTCCGTGACGTCGAGGACGTCGAACAGGTGGTGCGGGACGACCGCGCGCTCATCGGCCGGGGGTTTGGCGGTGCCGACGTCCATGCCCCGGTACAGCTGCATCGAGTCGACGTTGACGACCTCGGCCGCGCCCAGCCGTCGGGCGATGCGCACGGCCAGCGACGACTTGCCCGAGGCCGTGGGCCCGACCACGGCGACGACGGATTCTCGGACGGACATGTCTCGCATCATCCCAGTAGCCTGAAGGGCACGAGGGAGCGGTCGTGCTCCCCGCAGCCAGCGACATGAGGAGCGAGACATGAGTTTTCTCGACAAGCTGAAGAAGAAGGCTCCCGAGCTCAAGGAGAAGGCAGCCGAGCTCGCCGCCACCCAGAACGCCAAGATCGATCAGGGCATCGACAAGGCCGCCGGTCTGGCCAGCAAGGCCACCAAGGGCAAGTACGACGCCAAGATCGACGGTGCGGCCGGCAAGGCCAAGGATGCGGCCGACAAGCTCGCCGAGGAGCGGCGCGAGAAGCCCTAGTAGATCCGGACCAGGATCAGGCCGTCAGCATCCAGTCGGCCACGAGGTAGCCGACGCCGAGCGGCGCCCCGTCGTAGCGCAGATGGGCCGTGACGGATGCGCCGCTCGTCAGCTCACCGAGCGCCCGCAGCGCGGGCACGCCGGTAGAGCCCAGCTCCGTGCCGAGCGCCGGGTCGAGGCCGATCAGTGCATCCGCATCCCCCGAGGCCAGTGCGCTCGCGATGGCGGCGTCGAACGACTCGGCGCGATCGTCGAGATGACCCGGGGCTTTCTCCGACCGCGCGGTGCTGCCGTCGGCCATCACCAGCAGCGCCACGCCGTCGACGATCTGCGGACGTCCGGTCGAGTACGTGCGCGGCCCTGTCCATCCCGCGTCGTCGAGCAGCCAGGCGCCGATCGTGAGGCTCAGCGGGAGCACCAGCTCGGCTCCCCCGGCACGGACGTCCACGCCGAAGCCGGCCAACGTGCCGCCTGCCGTCTCGTCGACGTCGTGGTCGAGATCGCCCGAGCCGATGACGACGATGCGCTGCGGACCGGCGGCGAGGAGCCTGGCGACCGCGTCGGCGCACGCGGCGCGCAGCTCGCGCAGCTCGTCGACCGTGCCCGGTGCGACCTCCGGCACCAGCAGGGGCGGGTGCGGGCAGACGGCGGCGGCACGGATCACGGGTCGAACGGTACCCGGCGTGGCACGATGTGACCGTGCTCGACGCCGAGGGACACGACGCCGCACGGCGGCCGCCGTACCCGCCGGAGCGCAACGCGTGGCAGTTC
>JBEVGQ010000366.1:0-6335 GCA_040511655.1 Aeromicrobium sp.
GCCAGCGCGACGTCCTCGACACCCGCCCGTCGGGCCCGTGCGGTCTCGAGCCCCTCGACGACCTCACCGGCACGCACCAGCACCGCCGCCGCGATCTCCGACGGGCCCGTGACGACGTTGGCGCACCAGTGCAGGCCGTACGACCGGTAGACGTACAGGCGCCACGGCGGGCCGTACATGATCTCGCTGCGCGGGGTGCGCGTGAAGGCGTGGGAGGCCGGGTCCTCGATGCCGCCGTAGGCCTCGACCTCGGTGATGCGCACCGCGGCTCCGTGACCGTGCAGCGTGCGCCCGAGCAGACCGCGAGCCCGGACGTCGACGCCGTCCGGGCTCGCGTCGTGCACGTTCGTCAGCTGACCGACTCGAGGATGACGTCCTTGGCCGGCGCGGTGCCGTCGGCGCCCACGCCGTCGGCCTCGATCTTCTGGGCGACCTTCAGGCCGGCGGCGTCGACCGTGCCGAAGACGGTGTAGCTGGGCGGCAGATCGGCATCGGCCAGGACGATGAAGAACTGCGAGCCGTTGGTGTCGGGGCCGGCGTTGGCCATCGCGAGGGTGCCGGCCGGGTAGGTCTCCTTGCCGCTCAGCTCGTCGGCGAACGAGTAGCCCGGGCCGCCCTGGCCCGTGGCCGAGGGATCGCCGCACTGCAGCACGAAGCCGGGCACGAGACGGTGGCACTTGGTGCCGTCGAAGTAGCCCTGCTTGGCCAGCGACGCGAAGCTGCTGACGGTGCACGGCGCCGCGTCAGGCGTGAGGGATGCCTTGATGACGCCGCGGTTGGTCTTGATCGTGATCGTGTCGAGGCTGATGGGCTTGGCCGGAGGCAGCTTGGCCTTCTTGCCGGGCTCGTCGGTCTCGGTGTAGCTGCACTCGCCATCGGCGGCCGGGCTGGCGCTGGGGCTGTCGGTCGCCGCGGGGGCGTCCGAGGTCGCGGCAGGCTCGGCAGCCGAGCTGTCGTCGGAACCCCCGCTGTCGGAGCCTCCGCAGGCGGCCAGCGTGGTGATCAGGACGGTGGTCGCCGCGGCGGCGAGAAGACGAGAACGCATGCCCCGAGCCTAGCCAGCGACCGGACGCGACCGTGACAGCCGGTCCCGCAGCTCGACCAGCTGCTCGGCGACCCGCACCTGCGCGGTGCCGCCGCGGGAGTCGCGCGACGCGAGCGAGCCCTCGACCGTCAGCACCTCGCGGACGTCCGGGGTCAGCGCCGACGAGATGGCCGCGAAGTCGTCGTCGGTCAGGTCCCACAGCTCGATGCCGCGCTGCTCGCAGGCCTGCACGCACGCGCCCGACAGCTCGTGCGCGACACGGAACGGCACGCCCTGGCGCACGAGCCACTCGGCGATGTCGGTGGCCAGCGCGAAGCCCTGCGGCGCCAAGGCCTGCATGCGCTCGGTGTGGAAGGTCAGCGTCGCGACCATCCCCGTGAAGGCCGGCAGCAACACCTCGAGGGTGTCGATCGAGTCGAACACCGGCTCCTTGTCCTCCTGGAGGTCGCGGTTGTAGGCCAGCGGCAGCCCCTTGAGGGTCGCCAACAGCCCCGTCAGGTTGCCGATCAGACGGCCCGACTTGCCGCGGGCGAGCTCGGCGATGTCGGGATTCTTCTTCTGCGGCATGATGCTCGACCCTGTCGAGTAGCCGTCGTGCAGCGTGACGAAGTCGAACTCCTTGGTGTTCCAGATGATGATCTCCTCGGCCAGGCGGGAGACGTCGACACCGATCTGTGCCGTCACGAAGGCGAACTCGGCGACGAAGTCGCGCGCCGCGGTGCCGTCGATCGAGTTGGGCGTCGAGCCGCTGAAGCCCAGGTCGGCGGCGACCTTCTCGGGGTCGAGACCGAGGGACGAGCCTGCGAGCGCCCCGGCGCCGTACGGCGAGTCGGCCGACACGCGAGAGTCCCAGTCGGCCAGCCGGTCGAGGTCGCGCACCAGCGGCCACGCGTGGGCCAGCAGGTGGTGCGACAGCAGCACGGGCTGCGCATGCTGCAGGTGCGTGCGGCCGGGCATCGCGACGCCGAGGTGGTGCTCGGCCTGGGCGGCGAGCGCCTCGACCAGCGACGTGACGAGCGTCGAGATGCGTCGCCCGTGATCGCGCAGGTACATCTTGAACAGGGTCGCGATCTGGTCGTTGCGCGACCGTCCGGCCCGCAGACGTCCGCCGAGGTCGGCGCCCAGCCGCTCGAGCAGGCCTCGTTCGAGGGCCGTGTGGACGTCTTCGTCGTCGGGACGGGCCACGAAGGCGCCCGACGCGACGTCGGCCTCCAGCTCGTCGATCCCGGCCACCAGCCGGGTGAGGTCGTCGCGGCTGAGCAGGCCCGCGGCCTGCAGCACGAACGCGTGCGCGCGCGAGCCTGCGAGGTCGTAGGGGGCCAGGCGCCAGTCGAAGTGGGTCGATCGCGACAGCTCGACCAGCTCGGGCGACGGGCCGGAGGCGAAGCGTCCGCCCCAGAGGGCGTTGGAGGGCTCGGAAGAGGTGGTCACGCGTTCTCCTTGGGTACCGGACCGGCGAGGTCCGTGAAGCGGCGGGCGACGGCTGCGCCGCCCGCGGGGTCGCGACAGATCATCAGCACGGTGTCGTCGCCGGCGATCGTGCCGATGACGTCGTCGGGCGACGAGTGGTCGATGGCCGAGGCCAGGTACTGGGCGGCTCCTGGAGGGGTGCGCAGGATGACGAGGTTGGCCGACGCCTCGGCGGTCACCAGCACCTCGCGGACCAGGCGGGCCAGGCGCGACTGTGCCGCAGAGCTGCTGGACGCCGGACGGGGCGTGCGGTCGCCACCCTCGGACGGCACGGCATAGACCAGCCCGCTGCCCTCGTGGCGGACACGGACGGCGTCGAGCTCGACGAGGTCGCGCGAGACCGTCGAGGGCGTCGCGTTGACGCCCTGCTGCTCGAGCAGCTCGACGAGGTCGCCCTGCGAGCGCACGGCGTGCCGCGTCAGCAAATCGACGATCAGCTGCTGCCGGGCGGTCTTGGTGTCGGGGGTGCTCACGACGAGCCGCTCCGCGACTTCTCGAGCAGCCACACCAAGAGGGCCTTCTGGGCGTGCAGGCGGTTCTCGGCCTCGTCCCACACGACGCTCTGCGGCCCGTCGAGCACCTCGGAGGTGATCTCGAGCCCGCGGTACGCCGGCAGGCAGTGCAGGACGATCGCATCGTCGGCCGCGCGGGCCAACGACTCGGCCGTGATCGCGTAGTCGCCGAACAGCGCCAGGCGCGCCTCCTTCTCGGCCTCCTGCCCCATCGAGACCCACGTGTCGGTGATGACGACGTCGGCGCCGGTGATGGCTGCGACCGGGTCGTCCGTCACGAGCACGGAGCCCCCGGTGGTGGCGGCGATCGCCTCGGCGTCGGCGACGATCCGGGTGTCGGGCTGGTAGCCGACCGGGGAGCCGATGCGGACGTGCAGCCCGGCCGTCGCCCCGCCGAGCAGGTAGGAGTGCCCCATGTTGTTGGCGCCGTCGCCCAGGTAGGCGACCGTGAGGCCCGCCAGGCGTCCCTTGTGCTCGATGACGGTCTGCCAGTCGGCCAGGATCTGGCACGGGTGGAACTCGTCGCTGAGGGCGTTGACGACGGGGACGCCGGCGTGCGCGGCCATCTCCTCAAGCCCTGCCTGCGAGTACGTGCGCCAGACGATCGCGCTGGTCATGCGACCCAGCACCTTGGCGGTGTCGGCCGGCGACTCACCGCGCCCGCCCTGCGTGCCGGCCGTGTCGAGGATCAGCGGGCTGCCCCCGAGATCGGCGATGCCGACGCCGAACGAGACCCGCGTGCGGGTCGACGCCTTGTCGAAGATGACCGCGACGGTCTGCGGGCCCGCGAGCGGCGTGCGAGCGTAGGGGTCGGCCTTGATCTCGGCGGCCAGGGCCAGCACCTCCGCCTGCTCGGCGGGGCTCAGGTCGTCGTCGCGCAGCAGGTGCCTGACGGTCGTCATGCACCCACCTCGTCGAGCACGGCCCGCAGGGTCGTGACGGCGTGCGCCGCCTCCGACTCGCTCAGCACCAGCGGCGGGGCCAACCGCAGCCGCTCGGGGGTGGCGTTGTTCAGGATCAGGCCGGCGGCCATCGCCGCCTTCTGCGCCTCGGCCGCCAGCGGCTGGTGCAGCACGACGCCGACCAGCAGGCCGCGGCCGGTGACCTCGGCCACCAGCGGGTGGTCGACGAGCCCGCGACGCAGCTGGTCGCCGATCGTCGTGACGTGCTCGAGCAGGCCCTCGCCCTCGATCGTGGCGATGACGGCGAGCGCGGCGGCGGTGGAGACGGCGTTGCCGCCGAAGGTCGTGCCGTGGTTGCCCGGCTGCAGCAGCGTGCCGGCGTCGCCGACCGCCACGCAGGCACCGATCGGCAGCCCGCCGCCGAGCCCCTTGGCCAGCGTCAGCAGGTCGGGCACGACACCCGACTGCTCGTAGGCGAACCAGGCGCCGGTGCGGCCCATGCCCGTCTGCACCTCGTCGAGCCACAGCAGGGCGCCGTGGCGCGTGGTCACGTCGCGGGCGACGCGCAGGTAGTCGTCGGGCGGCACCACGACACCGGCCTCGCCCTGGATGGGCTCGACCAGCACGGCGGCGACGGTGTCGTCGACCGCGGCCTCGAGCGCAGCGGCATCGCCGTACGGCACCCACGTGACGTCGCCGGGCAGCGGCTCGAACGGCGCCCGGTACGCCTCCTTCGACGTCAGCGCGAGGGCGCCCATCGTGCGTCCGTGGAACGATCCCTCGGCCACGACGATGCGCGTGCGTCCGGTACGACGCGTCACCTTGAACGCCGCCTCGTTGGCCTCGGTGCCGGAGTTGGTGAAGAACACCCTCGCGTCGTGGCCGACGAGCTGCACGAGCTTCTCGGCGAGGCGTACCTGCGGCTCCGTCGCGAAGAAGTTGGACGTGTGGCCGAGGGTCGTCAGCTGCGTCGTGACGGCCTCGACGATCGCCGGGTGTGCGTGCCCGAGGGCGTTGACGGCGATGCCCGCGAGCAGGTCGAGGTACTCGTTGCCGTCGGCGTCCCACACGTGAGCCCCCTGGCCGCGCACCAGCACGGTCTGGGGCGGGCCGAAGGTGTTCATGACGGCGCCCTGGTAGCGCTCGGTCCAGTCGGCGGTCGTCATGCCGGGTCCTCCTTGTCGACGCTGGTGGCGTACAGCGCGGTACGGATGCGCGTGGGGGCATCTGGCACGACCTGTGTGCCGACGCCCTCGTCGGTGAAGATCTCGAGCAGCACGGCGTGCGGCTCGCGTCCGTCGATCACGGTGGCGCGCTTGACGCCCTCCTGCACGGCCTTCAGGCACGCCGTCATCTTGGGGATCATGCCCGACGAGAGCGTGGGGATGAGCTCGGCGAGCGACTCCGGACTGATCTCGCCGATGACGTCCGAGCTGTTGGGCCAGTCGGCGTAGAGACCCTCGACATCGGTGAGCACGAGCAGCTTCTCGGCGCCCAGGGCCACCGCGAGCGCCGCGGCGGCCGTGTCGGCGTTGACGTTGTGCACCTGCCCGGACGCGTCGGGGGCCACGGTCGAGACGACCGGGATGCGGCCGGCCTCGATGAGGTCCTGCACGGCCTCGGGTCGCACGCCCACGACCTCGCCGACCAGGCCGATGTCGGTCTCGACGCCGTCGATGACGGGCTTCGTGCGGCGCGCGGTGAACAACCCGCCGTCCTCGCCCGACAGGCCGACCGCGAGGTCGCCGTGCTGGTTGAGCAGGCCCACCAGCTCACGTCCGACCTGACCGGTCAGCACCATGCGGACGACGTCCATCGTCTCGGGGGTCGTGACGCGCAGACCGCCGCGGAACTCCGACTCGATGCCGAGGCGGTCGAGCATGTGGTTGATCTGCGGGCCGCCACCGTGCACCACCACGGGCTTGAAGCCCGCGAGCCGCAGGAACACGATGTCCTCGGCGAAGGCGCGCTTGAGCGCCTCGTCGGTCATGGCGTTGCCGCCGTACTTCACGACGATGACCTTGTCGTGGTACTTCTTCAGCCACGGCAGGGCGTGCGCGAGCGTGGCGGCCTTGTCGGTCGCCTTCTTCCAGTCCGCCGGATTCCATTCAGTCATGATGAGTACGCCGAGTTCTCGTGGACGTAGGCCTGCGTCAGGTCGTTGGTCCAGATGGTGCCCGACTGGTCGCCGGACTTGAGGTCGATCGTCACCGAGACCGCGCGGGCCTCGAGGTCGATGGAGTCGGGAGACTCCCCCGGCCCGCTGGTGCGGCACACCCAGACGCCGTTGAGGGCCACGTCGAGGTCGGCCGGGTCGAAGACCGCCTGCGTCGTGCCGACCGAGGCGAGGATGCGTCCCCAGTTGGGGTCCTTGCCGAAGATCGCGCACTTGAACAGGTTGCTGCG
>JBEVGQ010000367.1:0-5027 GCA_040511655.1 Aeromicrobium sp.
GCCGGGCCGCCCGCTCACCGTGTCGTTCGACCAACGCCGCCACGTCCGCGCCGGCGAACGTCCGGGTTCGTGGATGGCGATCTCGTTCCGCCTGCCCGAGCCCGTCCCGCGGGACGCGCTCGCGACCGCATGGCTCGCGGTCATTGCGCGCCACGGCACGCTGCGGTCGGTCTTCGTCCCCGGTGACGACAGAGAGCCCCGCCTGCACGAGGTCGAGGTGTCGCCCGGCGCCTGGACCGAGCACGACATCGCCCCCGGCCAGTCGGTCAACGACGCGCTGCGCGACCAGCTTGACGCGGCGTGCACCCCGTACTCGCGGCCGTCGCACCGGCTCAGCGTGCTGGAGACCGCGACCGGCCCGACGGTCGTCATCGCCGCCGACCACTCGCACGTCGACATGTGGTCGATGCTCGTGATCGTCCGCGACCTGCTGGCGGCCCTCGGCGACATCGCCGCCGGACGTCCGCCGGCCTTGGGCGAGGCGCCCGCGTTCGCCGACCACTCGGAAGCGCTGCGCGACCGACCGGCTGCGCCCGACGAGGTGCACCGCCGGTGGCGCGAGGTCATCGAGAGCAGCGGCGGCACGATGCCGCTGTTCCCGCTGCCGCTGGGCGAGCCGACCGCGCACGCCGAGCGCGTCGAGGTGCGGGACGTGCTCGACGTCGACGACAGCGCCGCCTTCTCGGCGCAGGCCTCCTCCGACGGCGTCTCGACCCTCGCGCTCGCCGTCTCGGCGATGACCGGGGTCACGCGCGACCTGGCCGGCACGTCGCTGCGAGCGGTCTTCCCGGTGCACAGCCGCTACGAGGCGACGTGGCACGACTCGGCCGGCTGGTTCATCACCAACTCGGTGCTCGAGTCGGCCGACCCCGATCCCCGGGCCTGCGCGGCCTCGGTCAAGGAGGCGGTGCAGCTGGGCTCGTGGCCGCTCGCCGACATCCTGAGCCCGTGGGGCGGGATGCCCGAGGCGCCCGGCATGTTCGCGATCTCGTGGCTCGACCTGCGACGCCTACCCGTGCGCGTCGACGCCGCCGGGCTCGAGGCGCAGTACATCAGCGCCGCGATCCGCACCGACGGCGTCATGCTGTGGTTCATCCTCGACGAGAGCGGCCTGCACCTGCGATGCCGCTACCCCGACACCGCGGACGCCCGGCGGCACGTGGGGGAGTGGCTCGACCGGTTGGTCGAGCGGCTGCGGCACCTCGCCCGTGCCTCGGCCAGCAGCAGGCTCACGGTCGGCGACCGCGAGTACCGCGTGCAGCGGGCCACGCGCTCGGACGTCCCCGCGGTCGTCGCGCTGCTGGCCGACGACGAGGTGGGCGGCTCCCGCGAGGACGCGAAGGCGGCGACCTACGAGACGGCCTTCGACGTCGTCGCCCGTGACGCGTCGCAGTATCTAGCAGTCGTCCGCGACGAGACGGAGCGCGTCGTCGGCACGATGCAGCTGACGATCATCCCGGGGTTGCTGCGCGCCGGCACGACGCGGCTGCAGATCGAGGGTCTGCGGGTCGCGGGGGCGGAGCGCTCGCACGGGCTCGGCGCCGCGATGCTGGCGTGGGCGCACGAGCACGGACGCGCTCGCGGTGCGTCGCTCGCGCAGGTCACCACCGACGAAGCACGCGAGCGGGCCCGCGCCTTCTACGAGCGCCTCGGCTACGAGACCAACCACGTCGGCCTCAAGCGTCCGCTCTGACCTGCTTGCGGGGCACCTGACGACACGATGGGACGATGAAGGAGTGCACCGCGCTCGTCCCGCCAGCCAGTTTGATCTGGATCCGGCCGCTCGAGTGCTCGCCAAGGCCTTCGCCCGCTACGCGTGGACGCGATGGGCACTCCCGAGCGAGGGGTACGAGCAGCGCCTGGAGGAGGTCCAGCGGCTGTACCTCGGACACGCGCTCGAGCACGGCCTGGTGGTCGTCGACGAGCAGGTGCGCGCGGTCGCTGCCTTCCTGCCTCCGCACGCCCCAGCGCCCAGCGAGCAGGTCCAGCGGAGGGTGGCCGAGCTGCACGGATCGCGTCTCGAGGCGCTGATGCAGGTCGCGCTGCCGCAGGCGCCTGTCGGATCGTGGACGCTCGAGACCGTCGGCGTCGACCCGGCGCACCAAGGGGCGGGGCTCGGCACCGCCGTCACCTCCGAGGGGCTGGCCGCGATCGACGAGCGTGGCGAGCCGGTGGCTCTCGAGACCTCTGACGAGCGCAACGTCCGCCTCTACGAGCGGCTGGGGTTCGGGGTCGACGCGACGACGACGATCCCGGACGGTCCGGTCGTGTACTCGATGAGTCGCGGCGCGGGGCTCGGCCCGGACGACGCCTAGGGTCGACGCGTGGGGAACGCGCGAGGCGGTGGTTCTCGGCTGCCTGCTGGGGGAGGGGGACGACCGCATGCTGACCGTCACCACCCCGAGCCCCTTCAAGGGCGGGCGACGGACTCGACTGGGCAGCATCAAGCTCTCGAAGGGCTCGGGCGAGGTGGCCATCCCGGGTCGTGAGCACCTCACGTCGTTCCCGGGGAGCGGGTCGCCGCGACTACTCCGCGACGACGGGGGAGCCGGTCGGCGGTGCGACCTTGTTGACCCGCAGCAGCGTCAGCGACGCCACGAGGGCCAGCGCCGTCACGACGATCGCTGCCTGGAAGGCATGCTGCTGGCCGGCGACGAAGACATCGGCCTGGCCTGCTGCCGAGCTCGCCCGACCGCCCAGCGCGGCGGCGCGGTCGCTCGCCGCGTGGGCGAAGACCGTGCCGAACACGGCCAGGCCGATCGCCCCGCCGACCTGCTGGCCGGTGTTGAGCAGCGCCGATGCGAGCCCCGTCTCGTGCGGGGCGACGCCGTTGACCGCCGTCATGGTCAGTGGCACGAAGCTGCAGCCCATGCCGACGCCCAGCAGCAGGATCGAGCCGAGGAAGGGCCAGTAGCTGCTGCTCGCGTCCAGCTGTGAGAACGACAGCATCGCCGCGATGGCCAGGATCGGGCCGACGGTCAGGAACGGCCGGATGCCGAGACGGGGGATGAGCCGCCGCACGACGACGATCGACATGAACATGATCGTCGCGGGCATCGGGAGGAAGCCGACCCCGGTGTGCAGGGGGCTCCACCCCTTGACGTTCTGCAGGTACTGGGCCAAGAAGTAGAACGTCGTGAACAGCGCCCCGGCCAGGAACAGCATGATCAGGTAGGCGCCGGTGCGGTTGCGGTCGCCGAAGATCCGGAACGGCATGAGCGGGTGAGCCGAGAAGTGCTCGACCAGCACGAAGGCGACCAGCAGGGCGGCCGCGATCGCCAGCGTCACGATCGTGGCGGTGGAGTCCCAGCCGTCGTCGGCGGCCTTGGTCAGCCCGTAGACGAGGGTCGACATGCCGGCCGTCACGGTCAACGCTCCGGGCAGGTCGAGCTTGGACCCGGACCCCTGCGACTCGTCGAGGACGCGCGGGGCCAGCACCAGCACCAGCAGCCCGATGGGGGCGTTGATGAACAGCGCCCAGCGCCAGCTGGCGTAGTCGGTCAGGACGCCGCCGAGCAGCAGGCCGAGCGCGCCGCCGGACGCCGCCATGGCCGCGAACAGGCCGAAGGCGCGGGCGCGCGCCGCGGGCTCGGTGAAGGTCGTCGCCAGCAGGGCCAGAGCGGTAGGGGCCGCGATGGCTCCGCCGACGCCCTGCGCCGCGCGGGCCGCGATCAGCATGATCTCGCCGTTGGCGAACCCGCCGACGAGGGAGGCGCCGGCGAAGATGCCGATGCCGATCATGAACATGCGGCGGCGTCCGAAGAGGTCGCCGGTGCGTCCGCCGAACAGCAGGAGGCCGCCGAAGGCCAGCGAGTAGGCGGTCACGACCCAGGTCAGGTTGTTGGCCGAGAAGTCGAGGTCGGCCCGGATGCTGGGCAGCGCGACGTTCACGACCGTGGCGTCGAGGACGACCATGAGCTGGGCGACGCAGATCACCGCGAGGGCGAGGGCGCCGTTGCGCGGAGCGTGGGAGTGAGGGGCGTGGGCGTGCTCCGGTGGCGCGCCGGCCGCGTGGGCGGGGGTGGTGTCAGTCATGCGTGGTCTCCGAGGTGGGATCGAGGAGGGGGGAGGTGCGTGGGGGGCGGCCGAGCACCGGCAGCAGCACGCTGCCGACGATCTGCTCGGCGTAGGCGCGTCCGGCGGGCTGGCCCGTCATCAGGACCCGCTGGAGCATGAGGGACGGCACGAGGGTCGCGGCCAGCTCGACGTCGACGTCGGCCCCGAGCTCGCCGCGCGACCGGGCACGTCGCAGCAGGGCGCTGATCGTCGCGATGCGGGGTGCGGTGAACCGCGTGCGGAAGGCCTCCAGCAGCTCGGGCTCGCGGGGCAGGGCCGAGCACACGCTCGCCATGACCAGCAGCAGGCGCTGGGAGTGCGGGCTGCACGACGCGGCGATCATGAGCTCGACGTCGCCGTCGAGCGAGCCGGAGTCGATCGTGTCGATCGCCGGCTTGAGGGTCACCATCGCGTCGATGACCAGCTCGGCCTTGCTGCTCCAGCGGCGGTACAGCGTGGCCTTGCCGACGCCGGCCGTCTGGGCCACGGCCTCCAGCGAGAGCCGGTCGTAGCCGTCGCGCACCAGCAGGTCGATCGCGGCCTCGATGATCGCCTCGTCGCGGGAGGGGTCGCGGGGTCGGCCGCGGGGGGCTTCGTCGGTGGTCGTCACACGACGACGCTAGCACGAAACGGAACGGGTCCGTTTCGTAATGTTACCGCGATCACGCCTTGTCGACGTCGGCGTACGACCGGACGATCGAGGTCGACAGCGGGAAGTCGATCGGGAGCCCGCGGAAGACCAGGGACGCGGCGGTCGCCGCGGCGAGCTCGGCCTGCTCGGCGACCTGGGCCGCCAGCTCGGTGGGTGCGTGGACGACGACCTCGTCGTGCAGGAAGAACACCAGGTGCGGCCGCTCGGTCAAGGTGCCCTCGCCGAGCCGCCACAGCCGGTTGCGCAGGTCGGCGATCCAGCACAGGGCCCACTCCGCGCCGGTCCCTTGCACCACGAAGTTGCGGGTGAACCGGCCGTA
>JBEVGQ010000368.1:0-5825 GCA_040511655.1 Aeromicrobium sp.
TCGACACCGAGCTCCTACCCGACTGGACACTCGTCGGAGTCGTCGCCGAGACCCTGACCCGCGGTGAGTTCAACGTGCGGATCGAACGCGTGGGTCGGCCCGAGGTGAAGAACATGATGCTGGCGCCGCGGGAATTCGACCAGGTGAACCGTGACCTGGAGATCCGGGACCTCTACAACATGGAGGACGCGTTCCACCTCGGAGACTCCTACGCCGGCGCCTTCCGAGCGCGGTTGGACGCCAACCTCGCGTTCTGGGACGGCCTCGACGGCAAGCAGGACTGGCCCACCGGCGCCAACGGCAGCCACCCGCTCACGGACCTCGTCCTGGCCGACTACCTGGTCGTCGACGTCACCAAGCCGTACGTCGAGCATGGATCCTTCCTCGAGATCGAGCTCGCCGCCCGCCGGGGCGAGGCGCACACGACGTGCGGAGGGCGCACGCTGAACGACGACGTGATGGACACGATCTTCACCCAGCTCGTCAATGCGGGGCTCGGCCCCACGATCCGCGACGGAGTCGATGGCGCCACCCACCCGGGCACGGTCACCTTCCCCTACCTCGCAGACCCGAACCCGGACCCACCCGAGCCGCCGGAGCACCACTGACGATGGAAGGCGTGATGCCGGTGGACGCGACAACCGGGGTAGCTCTGGAGCTCGACGACATCCAGGCGGGCGCGCTCTACGAGCGACCGTCGCCGTACGTCGGTGCCTACCTCCTGCTGGCGATCCGTGATCGCGCCGAGGGACGCGAGCTGGTCCGGCGGCTGCACGCGATCGTCAAGCCTGCCTCGGGGGCTGACTCCGAGGACGCGACCTCGCTGACGGTCGCCTTCACCTACGCGGGCCTCGAGGCCCTTGGCGTGCCCCAGACGTCCCTCGACAGCTTCGTGCCGGAGTTCAGGCAGGGGATGGCAGCCCGGGCCGGGATCCTGGGCGACACCGGTGAGAGCGCTCCCGACCGCTGGGAGCAGCCCCTCGGCAGCGCCGACGTGCACATCGCCCTGGCCGTCCTCTCCTCCGACGAGGCGCAGCTTGCGGCCGTGGCGGAGAGTGCCCGCCAGGCACACGCAGACCTGTCCGGGATCGAGCTGCTCTGGCGTCAGGACTGCTACCAGCTCGCCACGGGGCGTACGTCGTTCGGGTTCAAGGACGGCATCGGCCAACCTGCGATCGAGGGGAGCGGGCGCCCGGCCACGGATCCTCGGGAGCGACCGCTCAAGGCGGGCGAGATCCTGCTGGGCTATCCCGACGAGACGGGTGAGCTGCCGCCCATGCCGACCCCGGACGTGCTGGGCCGCAACGGCACGTACGTCGTCTTCCGCAAGCTGCACACCAAGGTGGCCGCCTACCGTAGCTACCTCCGTGCGCGGGCAGCGAGCCGTGCCGAGGAAGACCTCCTCGGGGCGAAGATGGTCGGCCGTTGGCAGAGCGGTGCCCCGCTGGCACTCGCCCCCGACCGTGACGACCCAGAGCTCGGTGGTGACCCCCGCCGCAACAACGACTTCGGCTTCGGCGACGACCCACGGGGCTTCAAGTGCCCGGTCGGCGCCCACGCTCGCAGGGCCAACCCGCGCGACGCCCTGGACCACGAAGGCAGCGTGCACGTCCGGCTCCACCGGATGATCCGGCGGGGCACCAGCTACGGTCCACCGCTGGCCGACGGCGTCACCGAGGACGACGGGGTCGACCGCGGGATCATCTTCGTCTTCGCCGGTGCGCACCTGAAGCGCCAGTTCGAGTTCGTGAAGACCCAGTGGCTCAACGACGGCATCTTCATCGGCGCACCGGACGAGCCCGACCCACTCGTCGGGCCGCACGACGACGCCAGCAGCTTCACCATCGCGCAACGACCGATCCGTCGACGACTGCACGACCTGCCACCGTTCGTGGTCACTCGTGGCGGTGAGTACTGCTTCGCACCGAGCCTGAGCGCCCTGCGCTGGCTGGCCGAGCTCGACACCTGACCATGCGTGACAGAGAGGAAGCATGATGAGCTCATCAAGCACCGACCGCTGGGCCGCGCTCGACTTCGCCCCACCGGACCCGGACTTCGAGGAGACCGAGCCCTCGGTCCTGCTCGACTACCTCGCTGACGGCCGGGTTGCCCGGATCACCCTCAACCGGCCGCACGCCGACAACGCGATCAGCACCGAGATGGGCGCCCTGCTGACCGAGGTCGTCGAGACGGTCGCGGTGCAGACCTCGGTGCGGGTCGTCGTCCTCACCGGCGCGGGTGAGCGCGCGTTCTCCGTGGGCAGCGACCTGCGGCAACGCAAGGCGATGACGAAGGAGGACTGGCTGCGCCAACGGCAAGCCTTCGACCGCACGCTCTACACCGTGCGCCAGCTGCGCAAGCCGATCTTCGCGGTCGTCAACGGCATCGCCTACGGGGGTGGCTGCGAGCTGGCGCAGAGCACCGACTTCATCATCGCCTCGACCACCGCGACCTTCGGGCAGCCCGAGGCCATGCTCGGTCTGGCTGCCGGCGGCGGCTCACCTGCGCTCCTGCCACGCCTCCTGCCACGCGGCAAGGCCCTGCAGATGCTGATGACCGGAGACCCCGTCCCTGCCCAGGAGGCCTACCGACTCGGCATGGTCAACGAGCTGCACGAACCCGACCAGCTGATGGCCGCCGCCCAGCAGATCGCCGACAAGATCGCCAGCAACTCCCCGACTGCCGTCCAGTCGGTGAAGCGTGCCGTCCACCTGGGGGAGGGGCAGCCGATCGAGGAGGCCATCGCGATCATGATGGATGCGCACTGGCGCTCCGCGGTCCACCCCGACCGCGTCGAGGGCATCGGCGCCTTCAACGAGGGTCGCGAACCCACGTTCGACGACTCCGACTTCTGAGCACCCACCACATCCACCTGCCGTAGGAGGCTGAACCATGACTGTTGCTGACGATCTCGAAGCGGCACGCTCAGAGCTGGTGATGATCAACCCGGCGCCGTACAACGCGGAGGCACCGCCAGCGGCTCTGGTGGGCGAGGTCACCCCCACCGAGCTGCACTACGTGCGCAGCAACTTCGCGGTGCCGGACCACGACGGGACCCTGGAGATCGGCGGCGCGGTGGGGACGCCCACGACCCTGACCCTCGACGACCTGCGCGCGATGCCGGCCCACGACCACACGGTCACCCTGGAGTGCGCCGGCAACGGTCGCCTGGAGATGCGGCCGCTGCCGACCGGGGAGCCGTGGGGTGACTTCGCCGTCTCCACGGCTCGCTGGACGGGCGCTCTGCTGCACGAGGTGCTGGCCGAGGTCGCGCCCGCAGCGTCCGGGGTCGAGCTCCTCGCCGAAGGCGCCGACCACGGTCCGTACCACCTGCAGGCCATCCTGCCGGAGACCGACCAGGACAACCTCACCTTCACCCGTGCCCTGCCACTCGCCCAGGCCCTGGACCCGGAGTCGGGGATCCTGATCGCCTACGAGATGAACGGTCGTCCGCTCGGACGCGACCACGGTGCGCCGTTCCGCCTGATCGTCCCGCACTGGTACGCCGTGGCGTCGGTGAAGTGGCTCAAGCGGCTCGACGTCCTGACCGAGCCCTACTCCGGCGAGTTCCAGACGGGTCACTACATCTACGAGTGGCCCGACCAACCCCACGAGCCGGTCACCCTGATGCGGGTGCGCGCCCGGATCACCGACCCGGCGCCCGGCTCCGTCATCCACGAGGACACCTGCACCGTCCGGGGCAAGGCGTGGTCCGGGACCGGCCCGATCACCAGCGTCGAGGTCAGCCTCACGGGAGAGGGCGACTGGCTCCCGGCAACGCTCGAGCCGACCGACCCCGACGACTTCGGCTGGCAGGACTGGAGCCTCACCTGGGACGGGATCGGCGTGGGTCGGCACACCCTGCGGGCTCGAGCCACGGACGCCGCGGGGAACGTGCAACCCGACGTGCCTCCGTGGAACCGTCTGGGTTACGGCAACAACGCCATCGAGGTCATCTACGTCGACCGTCGTTGAGTGGTCTCAGGACGTGACCTGGTCGTGGCGGCTGCCGTCACCCCGGGTCGTCGGAGGCGACGCATCCAGTACGCCGCTGGGCCGGCAGCACCACCGTGAACGTGCTCCCCACCCCCGGCACGCTCTCGACGCCGATGGTGCCGCCCATCAGCTCGACCAGCTGCTTGCTGAGCGCAAGACCGAGGCCGGTCCCGCCGTACTTACGGGTGATCGAAGGGTCCGCCTGGTTGAACGACTCGAACAACCCCTCCAGGTGTTGCTCGCTGATCCCGATGCCGGCGTCCTGGACGGCGAAGGTCACCTCGGGGCGCCCGGGCTCGTGCCCGTAGGAGACAGAGAGACGGACCCGACCGATCTCGGTGAACTTCACCGCGTTGTCCAGCAGGTTGGTCAGGACCTGCATGATCCGCGCGGGGTCACCGGTCAGGACCTCAGGGAGCTCCGGATCGACGCTCAGCTCGAACTCGAGGCCCTTCTTCTCCGCCGCAGCGCTGAGCAGCGCGCCGACCTCCGTGACGAGGGCACGCACGTCGATGGGCAGCTCGTCTGCCCGCGCCATCCCTGCTTCGATCTTGGCGAAGTCGAGAAGGTCGTTGACCAGGGCGAGCAGGCGATCACCGGACCTGATCATGGTGTCGACGAACTTCGTCTGCAGCGGGTCCAGGTCGGTGTCCAGCAACACCTCGGTCGTCCCCAGCAGGCTGGTCAGCGGGGTCCTGATCTCGTGGCTGACGTTGGCCATGAAGCGCGACTTCGCCTCGCTGGCCTGCTCGGCCGCCAGCTGGGTGCGGACCAGCTCGTGCTCGAGCTTCTTGCGGGCGGTGATGTCCTCGGCGATGCAGTAGACGCCGACGACGCCACCGTCCACGATGATCGGGAGACCCGTGATGCTCACCTCGACGACGTGCCCGTCCTTGTGGACGAGAGCGGTCTCCAGCTGGTGCGACTCCCGGTTCAGCGCCTTCGCGAAGGCGGCTGCGGTCTCGAGGGCACGACTCGGCACGATCAGGACACCCATCTCGAGCTCGGCCAGCTCCTCCAGCGAGTAGCCGCAGAGCTGCTCCGACGCAGCGTTGCTGGCCACGAACCGACCGGTCAGGTCCAGCGAGAACACGGCATGGGGGTTGTAGTCGAACAAGGAGCGGTAGCGCTCGACCGTGTCGGCCAGTGTGCGCTCGACCTGGGCGAGCTGGAGGGACTCTTCCGAGGACCCCGTCACGCGCAATCACTCATCCGTCCATGATGCACCTCTCGCGAGATCCACGTCTGCCGGGTTCGACGGGCCTAGGCGTCGCGGTGCAGGGTCAGGCGAGTGATGCGGTGCCCCACGACCTCGGTCACCTCGAGCCGGCCGCCGTCCACGCCGACCTGCTCACCAGTCACGGGAATGTGTCCGAGCAACGCGATGACGTAGCCGGCGACGGTCTCGTAGCCGCCGTCGCGAAGGGCGATGCCCGTGGTCTCGGCGAAGTCCTCGAGGCTCGAGCCCCCGTCGATGTCGGAGACGTCACCACTCGTGGCGGGTTCCTCGAGGTCGTACTCGTCGCGGATCTCGCCGACCAGCTCCTCGACCAGGTCCTCGAGCGTCACGATGCCGTCGGTGCCGCCGTACTCGTCGACGACCACGGCAAGGTGAACGCCTTCCTGCCTCATGGTGGCCACGGTGGGGAGCACCATCTTGCTGCCGGGCAGCACCAGGATCGGTCGTGCCAGGTCGGCGACCCGGCGCACGTCGCCCGCCTCCATCCCGAGGAGGTCGCGCACGTGCAGGAAGCCGAGGATGTCGTCGAAGTCGTCGCCCGTGACGGGGTAGCGCGAATAGGGAAGGACCCGGACGCGCGCGGCCGCCT
>JBEVGQ010000369.1:0-3400 GCA_040511655.1 Aeromicrobium sp.
CGCCCCCAGCACCGGTTCGCGCGCCCGCCCGCGAGCGGTCGTGGTCGGTCGGCACGATCCTGCTCGTGCTGGGCGCCTTCGGCCTCGTCGTGGCGGGCCTGATCTTCGTCACCCGGTCGTGGGACGACATCGGCCTGGCAGGTCGCACGCTCATCCTGCTCGGTGTCACCGCCGTGATCGGCGGCCTGGGTGTCTGGGTCACCCGCCGGCCCCTGCGCGCGTCCGCCGAGGCGGTCTGGGCGGTCTTCCTCGCCCTGCTGACGCTCGACTTCTTCGCCGCTCGCCACGAGGGCCTGGTCGGTCTGGGCTCCCTCGACGTCGCTGCCGGGTGGGTCACGTGGGGCATGGTCGCCGTGGTGCTGAGCGTCGGGCTCTCGATGTGGGCCAGACCTCACGTCTCGGTCGACCTGGTCGTGCCCGCGGTCGCGGCGGGCCTCGCGATCGCCGTGGCCGGCGCCGGTGCGGGGGCGGTCGGCGACGACTGGGACGTCGCGTGGCGCGCCGTCGTGGCGCTGGTCGTAACGGGGCTGCTGGCCCTGTGGACGCGTCCGGCCAACTCGCACGTCATGACGATCGTGGCGCGGGTGGTCGTCGCGGTGTTCTACGCGGTCGCCTACGTCGCCTCGCTCGTCGAGCTGGCCGCCCACCCCTCGCTCGACCAGGCCGCGGCCGGCGGCCACGGAGGGCCGCTGCTGCTCATGGGCCTGACCTCGCTGGCTGTGGCGTGGCTCGTGCCGGTCGTCCGCATCCCGGCCGTGGCGCTCGCCGTCGTCGCCGCCTCGGTGCTGGTCGTCACGCCGGTGCTCGACGCCGGGCCCGAGGAGGCTGCCTGGTCGGCCGTGACGCTGCTCGCCGTGGTGCTGGCCGCGGCCGCCTCTCGCGGCACCGGCGACTGGGTGCGCGGCGCGCGTCTCGGCGCCACGCCGATGGTCGCCGCCGTCGGGGTCGTCCAGCTGTTCCTGCTGGGCGAGGCGCTCGGCACGGTGGGCCGGATCGTCGACGATCCGTGGCGCGCCGCGTGGGACGTCAGACTCGCCAGCGTGAACGGTGACCACGCCGCGTGGGCCGTCCCGGTCGTGCTGGTCGGGCTCCTCGTCACGACCTGGTTCGTCCTGACGTGGCCGGAGCTCACGCCCGTCCGCCGGTGGCGCAGCTCCGTGCTCGGCGCGGTGCTGGCCCTCGGCGCACTGACGTCCGCCGTGGCGCTGCGACCGCCCCTGTGGGCTGGCGTGGCGTCGCTGCTGGCGGTCGCGGCGGCGGTCGCCGTGCTGCGCCTGCGTGGCGCCTGGCCGGTGCCGACACCCGTGGCGTTGGCGCTCGTGCTGTCCGCGTCGGCGCTCGCCCTCGCCTCTCAGGGGGTCTCGGCGGTCACGTGGGTCGCGGGCGGCGCCCTCCTGCTCGGCATCGCCTTCGTCAGCGCCGGCGAGGTCCTGCGACTCGTGCACGCGTCGGCCGGCACGCTCCTGCTCGTCTGCGGCAGTGCGGCGGTCACAGCACTGACGGACGTCGACGACTCCGCCGCTCCGCTTGTGGCCGTCGTCGTCGCGCTCGCTCTGATGGCCGCGGTCCGGCTCGTCGTGCCGGAGCATCCCGTGGCGCCGGCCGTCGAGATCGCCGCCGGTGCCGCCTTGGCGGTCGCCCTGGTGATGCCCGGCAGCTCGGGCGAGATCGCCGTGCGGTGGACCATCGCGGGGGTGGGCCTGATCGCACTCAGCGTCACGGCCACGAGTCGGCGGTGGCTCGTGTGGCCGGGCATGTCGGCGCTGGTCGTGGCTTACGTCGCCCTCATCGTCGACAGCGGCTTCTCGTTCGTCGAGGCCTACACCCTCCCGCTCGGCGTCGCCGGCCTGGCCGCTGGCGTCCTCGCCGCCACCAAGAAGCCCGACACGAGCACCTGGGCGGTGCTCGGGCCCGGACTCGCGGTGTCGTTGCTGCCGAGCGTCCCACAGTCGCTGGCCGCGCCCACCGAGCTGCGGGCGCTGCTGCTGGGAGCCGGAGCGCTGGCGGTGCTGGCCGTCGGCATCCGTCTGAGGTGGCAGGCACCGTTCGTCGCCGGCACGACGATCCTGACGCTGCTGGTGCTGTTCAACATCGGCCCGTACGCCAACGCCACGCCGCGGGTCGTGCTGATCGCGGCCCTGGGAGCCTTCTCGATGGGGCTCGGCATCACCTGGGAGGACCGCGTGCGTGACGGGCGAAGGCTCGTGACGTACGTGCGGTCGATGCGTTAGGAGATGAGATGACCGACACAGCCATGACGTCCGACCGCACCGTGCGGCAGCTGCGCCGCGAGGCGTTGGGCCGCGACGCGTTGCTGTTCAGCGCCGCTTTCTCGCTGGGTGCCCTGATCTACTTCGTCGTCGAGACCCTGCGGCACGCGATCGGGGACGACCCCGGCGGAGACTTCTGGACCGTCAGCATGTCGGACGGTCTCATCCTCACGGGACTCATCGTGGGTGAGCTGTTCGTCGTGGTCAACAACGGGCTGCGCCAGGGCATCCGCGGGCACAGCATGGGCAAGCACCGGGTCGGTCTCGCGGTCGTCGACGTCGAGACCGGTCGACCCACGGGGGCGGCGCGGGGTCTGTTGCGCGGTGTCGTCGTGGCGGTGCTGCTCGACCTCGCCGCTGCTGCCATCCCGATCGGTCTGCCGACCGCCCTGCGCCGGCTCACGCCCGACGCGTGGCACGTCGGGGGAGCGGCCTACCTCGCGCTGCTCGTGCTGATCGTCCCGATCCTGCTGTCGACCGACCGCGGGCTCGCCGACCGCGTGGCGCGCACCGAGGTCGTGCGCGGGGTGGGGGAGCAGGCCCTGACCGGCGAGCGCCGCAGCCGCTGGCTGACGGTCATCGAGGTGCTGGGCGTCGTCGGCCTGATGACCGTCGCGATCACCTACATCGCCTTCTTCGCCCAGGTGCTGCGCTTCCCGCGGCTCTTCTGAGCGGCTCAGCTGCGTGTGCATGTCTTCTCGACATCATGTATCTTGATATCAAGATACATCGTGCACCCGGGGTTAGGTGAGCCTGACCGTGCGCCGTGAGGCGCCGCTGGGCAGGATGGAACAGACCTCGCGAAGGAGAATGACGATGGCCGTCGACAGCTTCAATTCCAAGGACTCGCTCTCAGTCGGGGACGCCTCCTACGACTACTACCGCCTGGGTGCGGTCACGGGTGAGGGGCTCGACGTCTCGTCGCTGCCGTTCAGCCTCAAGGTGCTGCTCGAGTCGCTCCTGCGCACCGAGGACGGTGCCGACATCACCAAGGCTGACATCGAGGCGCTCGCCGCCTGGGACGCCGAGGCCGAGCCGAGCAAGGAGATCCAGTTCACGCCCGCCCGCGTGATCATGCAGGACTTCACCGGCGTGCCCTGCGTCGTCGACCTCGCCACGATGCGCGAGGC
>JBEVGQ010000370.1:0-16993 GCA_040511655.1 Aeromicrobium sp.
GCTCAGCGCGCGGCCCCTTCGTCATGTCCCAGGACGGTAATAGGCTCGTCCCATGGTCCGTTTCATCGACATCCACCCCGAGAACCCCCAGCAGCGCGCTGTCGACCAGGCGACGGCGATCATCGCCGACGGCGGGCTGATCGCCTACCCGACCGACTCCGGCTACGCCCTGGGTGCCCAGATCGGCAACAAGGACGCCCTCGACCGCATCCGCTCCATCCGAGCGCTCGACGCCAAGCACCACTTCACGCTGGTCTGCAAGGACTTCTCGCAGCTGGGCCAGTTCGTGCACGTCGACAACGCGATCTTCCGGGCCGTCAAGAACGCGACGCCTGGGCCCTACACGTTCATCCTGCCCGCGACGCGTGAAGTGCCGCGTCGCCTGCTGCACGAGAAGAAGAAGACCGTCGGCGTGCGCATCCCCGACAACAAGGTCGTCCAGGCGCTGCTGGCGACCTTGGGCGAGCCGATCCTGTCGACCACGCTGATCCTGCCGGGCAGCACCGAGGCCATGACGACCGCCTGGGAGATCTCCGAAGAGCTCGACGGACGCATCGAGGCCGTCGTCGAGTCGGGCGAGGACGTCATCCCCGAGCCGACCACCGTGATCGACTTCTCCGACGGTAGCGCCGAGATCGTGCGCGTGGGCGCGGGCGACCCGAGCCCGTTCGAGTGAGCTAGCGTCGTGCGCCGGCCCGTGAGGCGAGGGCTACGGGGACCGTGAGCAGGGCGACGACCGCGCCGATCGCCATCAATGCCGTGGGCGAGACGGCGCGCAGGGCCAGCGTGCTGATCAGGGGAGCGGCGAAGCCGAGGTACGTGAGGCTGTAGAACACGGCGTTGAGCGTGGCCAGGTCGTCACGGTGCGCGATCTGCTCGATCATGGTGAGCCCGCCGACCAGCACCAGGCCGTACGCGGTACCGAGCAGCACGGCGACGACCGGCAGCAGCCACTCCAGGTCGGTGCGCGCGACGACGACTCCCAGCAACAGTCCGCAGGTCGCGGCCAGCAGGCCGGCCGCGACGATCAGCCGGGCGTCGCCCAGACGCTTGCCGAACGGCTGGACGAAGGCCCCGGTCCACAGGGTGAGCCCGCACAGCGCCCCCGTGACGGCGACCGGCGCGACATCCACGTCGACGAACGTCGGGATCGTCGCGAAGCTTGTCGAGGCAGCGCCGAAGACCCACGGCGCGGTGAGCAGGATGCCGAGCACGAACGGCCGGCTGCGCAGGACGCGCCAGACCTCGTGCCCGTGGCGCGTCTCGTCGGCGGCGGGGGCCACGGGCTCTGGTGCATGCCAGGCGATCGGGACGACGACCGCCATGAGGACCAGGTGCGGCACGTACGGCAGGAGCGTCGGGGCCGGCAGCCACTGGGCCACCACACCGGCCACCAACGGGCCGGACCCGAACCCGGCAGACAGCGCCAGCGCAGCGCGGCGCGCACCCGTGCCGCCTGGACGATCGGCCGACAGCTCCTTGATCCAGGCCGATCCCGGCGCGAACGCCGCTCCGGAGGCCATGCCGGCCATCAGCCGTCCGACCAGCAGCACCGGGAGGCTGTGGCCGCCGACGATCAGCACGACGGTCGCCGCGACGGACAGGACGAGCACGGGACGCATGACTCGGCGGCGGCCTACCCGGTCCGAGATGGGCCCGAAGATCAGCAGGGCCGGGATCAGCCCGAGCGCGTAGGCGCCGAACAGGCCCGTGACCGCCTCGCCGGAGAAGCCGTCCTCGTCGCGGTAGACCAGCAGCATCGCGGCGAACTGGTTGGCACCCCAGCCGACGGCGAACATCGCCGTCGCGACGCGGAGCCAGGCAGGGAGGGCGAGGCGGGACGACACCGGGTCAGCGTAGGGGGTGGTTCACTGCACGGGGCGACGCAGGTCGAGGCCGTACAGCGCCTTGTCGCCGTCGATGCCGGGCGCCACGACCTGCCACCCCCGCCCCTCGTAGAGTCGCGGCGCCGGCCCGTCGCCCGGCACCGTCGCCAGCAGGGCGCGGTCGTGGGGCAGGCCTGCGATGAGCTCGTCGTGCAGCAGCCCGGCGACACCGTTGCCGCGGTACGCCGGATCGACGACCAGGTCGACCAGCTCGAAGTGGTCGCCGACCCACGTCTGAACGATGTCGGCGGGCGCCGTAGTGGCCAGCCAGTCGCTCCAGAACTGGCCGCGACGTCCGGTGAAGCCGTAGCCGTAACCCGACACCTGTCCGTCGGTCTCGGCCAGCACGAGCTTGAAGCCCGAGCGGCCGGCGTGGCGGGTCAAGGTGACGTCGGCGAAGTCGTCGGCGTCCAGGCGGCTCTCGGGCAGCTCGGCATCTCCGTAGGCAGCGAGGTAGACGTGCGCCATCGCGTCACGGGTCTCGCGGTCGATCTGCTGGTCCGGATGGGTCCGCACGGTCGTCGTCATGAGGAGGTCAAGCGCGAGCGCCCGCGAATCCTTCCCGTGGGTCGGCCGGCTCAGATGCGTCGATGATCGACGCGGGCCATGCGGGGGCCCCGCCGCTCGGTGCGCACGAGCGGGCTGAGGCCGACCAGCCGGACGACCCTGAACCGGTGACCGCGCCACGGCTCGAGCACGTGGGCGAGCTCCTCGTCGTCGATCCGGCGTCCGAGCAACGCGACGCCGACGTCCTTGGCGACGTGGTAGTCGCCGAACGGGACGGCGTCGGCGTCACCGAGGGCGCGACTGCCGACCTCGGCGGCGGTCCAGACGCCGACGCCGGGGATGCTGCGGAGTCCGCGGTGGACGGCTGCGTGGTCGTCTCCGCTGCGCTCGGCCAGCCGCTCGAGCTGTGGGCCGAGACGGGCGGCGGCCTGGGCCGCTCGGGCCCGGCTGGGATCGACGCCGGCCAGGTGCCACTCCCACGACGGGACGGCTGCCCACTGCTCGGCCGTCGGGAAGACACGCATCCCGTCGGGCGCCGGACCGGGAGCGGCTTCGCCGAAGCGGATCAGCAGGCGGCGCTGCGCCGCGAACGCGTCGATGCCGAGCACCTTCTGCTCGATGATCGCGGGGATCAGCGCCTCGAGCACCCTTCCGGTGCGCGGGACGCGCAGGCCCGGGTAGCGTCGCACGCCGTCGGCCAGCACGGGGTGCGACGGGACGAAGCCGGTGGGGTCGTCACGGGCGCCCACGAGCGACTCGAGTCCGTCCAGCAGCTCGACCCGGCCCGGCCCCCACGCCGTGGTGCGGGCTCGACGCGGACCCAGCTGCTCGATCGCGTAGGTGACGGGCCCCGTCTCCATCCGGCTCGTGCGCCAGATCAGGGAGCCGATCCGTCGGAAGGTCGGGTCGGCACTGCCGCGGCGCAGCAATGACAGCGTCAAGGAGACATTGACGTCTGCCGTGGACGTCACCTCGCGGGTCGACGACTCGGACCCCGTCACCGACGACGCCGACCGCTGCGGCGACGCCACCAGGGGAGGGGAGCGGCGGCGGCCTCCGCAGCACGGATCTCGGCGAGGCGTGCCTTCTGCTCGGCGACACGACGCGTGCGACGGTCGTGCCAGTCCTCGACCTGCTGGTCGGCATCGAGCAGGGGAGTGACGACCGGGGGACCACCCTGCAGCTGTCGCCGCGCCTCGACGACCCGCGCGTTGAACTCCGCCACCGCCGCACGCACGCCGTCGGGGGTCGCGATGCGGTCGAGGATCGCATGCATCTCGGCGTACTCCTTGCGCAGCGCCAGGGCGGGCGGCAGCACGCCGGTGATGCGCTCACGTTCGATGAGCCGCTTGACCCACCAGTCGGGGTCATGAGGACGGTCGAGGCCTGCGATCGGCTTGCCGGCGCCGGGCAGGTCGTCGAACTCGCCGCGTCGCATCGCCTGCTGGATCTGCATGTCGACCCACAGGGCCTGGTGCTCGATGCGCAGCGCCCGCTGGGCGGCGTCGTCGGGCTCCGCCTCGTCCTCGCTGGTCTCGGCAGCCGCGGCCTCGGCGGCCAGTCGCTGCTGGTACTCGAAGCGCTTGCGATCGCTGGTACTCATCAGGTGCACCTCCTCACCGTCCCTCCAGTCTACGAAGGTGCGGGTGAGGTTGCCCGGTTCCTGTCGGGGTAGGGGACTACCGTGAGTCCCATGAACAACCTGTCCGACCGGCCGAACACCGCTCTCGTCGTCGTAGACGTCCAGAACCACGTGGTGGCCGGTGCGCACGACCGCGACGCCGTCGTCGGCCGCATCGCCTCGCTGGTCGACCGGGCGCGTGCCTCCGACGGCGCGGTGGTGTGGGTGCAGCAGAGCGACGATGGGTTGGTGCAGGGCAGTCCGGAGTGGCAGTACGTGCCCGAGCTCGAGCGGCTCGAGGCCGAGCCGCTCGTGCACAAGCAGTACGGCGACTCGTTCGAGGGCACCGACCTCGAGCAGGTGCTGTCCGCTCGGCAGGTCGGTGCCATGGTGGTCGCGCGGGCCCAGACCGATGCGTGCATCCGGTCGACCATCCACGGGGCCTTCACGCGAGGCTACGACGTGACGCTGGTCGGCGACGCGCACACGACCGACGACAGAACGGCGCACGGCGCCCCCGAACCCGCTGCCGTGATCGCACACACCAATCTCTCCTGGAGCCGGCAAGCCGCTCCCGGCCGCACGGCGGCCGTCGTCGAGTCCGCCGACGTCGACTTCGCGGTCCCGGCGCCATGACGTGCACCGGCTGCGCGACGTCCGCGGCGCTCGACCTCGAGTTCAGCATGGCCTTCCAACCGATCTACGACTCGAACGCCGAGCGTGTCTGGGGCTACGAGGCACTGGTCAGGGGCGTGGACGGTCAGGGTGCCGCCACCGTCCTCGAGCAGGTCGGCCCTGAGCAGCGCTATCGCTTCGACCAGGAGTGCCGGGTCAAGGCGATCGAGCTGGCGTCCCGGCTGTTCCCCGACCCGGAGAAGCAGAAGCTCTCGATCAACTTCATGCCGAACGCGGTCTACGAGCCAGCGGCGTGCCTGCGGGCGACTCTTCGGGCCGCGGAGCGCCACGGCTTCCCGCTCTCGTCGATCATGTTCGAGTTCACCGAGGACGAGAAGGTCGACGACACCGCACACCTCACCGGCATCATCGACGAGTACCGCAAGCGTGGCTTCACCACCGCGATCGACGATTTCGGCGCCGGCCATGCCGGGCTCGGGCTCCTGGCCGAGTTCCAGCCCGACCTCATCAAGATCGACATGGCGATCGTCCGCGGCATCGAAGCCAGTCGCGCCAGGCAGGCCGTCGTCGCCGGCATCGTCCACATGGCCAACGCCCTCGACATCACGGTGCTCGCCGAGGGCATCGAGACCGCGGGGGAGTATCGGGCTCTCCAGGCCGCAGGCATCCACCTGTTCCAGGGCTACTGGTTCGCCAAGCCTGCCTTCGAGGCGCTGCCCGAGCTGCAGTTCGGGGCCTGACGTGGCCAAGATCTTCGACAGCATCGACGACGGCCTCCGTGCCTGGATCGCCGAGCAGCCGATGTGGTTCGTGGCCACGTCGCCGATGTCGGCCGACGGGCACATCAACATGTCGCCCCGTGGCCACGACTCGTTCTCAGTGCTCGACGACCATCGCGTCGGCTGGGTCGACTACACCGGCAGTGGTATCGAGACGATCGCGCACATCCGCGAGAACGCCCGCGTGTGCCTGATGTTCAGCTCGTTCGGCCCGCGTCCGCGCATCGTCCGGCTGCACGGGCGCGGTGCGGTGCACCTGCCGGGTGAGGGCGCCTTCGACGAGGTCACGGCCCTGCATCCCGAGCACCCCAGCACACGCGCCGTCATCACCGTCGACGTGACCCGCATCAGCGACGCGTGCGGCTGGGGCGTGCCGATGATGGAGCTGACAGGGGAGCGCGAGCTGCTCAAGCAGTACGCCGAGAACAAGGGCGAGGACGGCATGGCCGCCTATCGCACGCTCAAGAACACCGCCAGCATCGACGGCCTGCCGGGGCTGCCCCACGTGTCGAGCCCGCCGGACTGACGTCAGGTCACGTCGTACCGGAAGGCGTACGTCTCGTACGGCAATCGCAGGGTCCCGCCGGTATCGGCTCGCTCCTCGCCGAGCTCGCGGACCACTGACAGCACGCGATGGCACTCGTGCTCCGGCTGGACGATGACATAGCTTCGCGAAGCTGCAAGAGCGACAAGAGTCTCGACGTCGATGACGTGGTCCCACGTGAGGATGAGTCGCTCGTAGCTGTCGAACGGAGCAGCGACGGACGGTCCCTCCGTCCGGATGTGGTCCATCTGGCCCGCTGAGTCCGCGCCTCCCAGGGCAGCGGTGAGCCGGGCGACCCATGGATCTGCAGGCGAGCGGTAGTTCCAGACGAGCCCGAGCCGCCCCCGGCCGCCCAGCACCCGGGCGACCTCGGCCGACGCAGTCGGAACGTCGACCCAGTGCCAGGCCTGCGCCGACGTCGACGACCAGACCGTCGACGCCGTCCACGAGCCAGTCCACGACCTCGTCGGGATACGAAGGACGCGCACGGTCGTAGGCCTCGGCTGCCGCGCCGAACGAGAGCGCGTGGTCGTCAGACGTCGACATGCCCTTCATCGTGCCAGTGATGGCGACCTAGGGTGATCCCCGTGCATGTCTTGAGGCCGATGACGTCGGGGGACGTCGACGACGTGCTGGACGTGCAGCAGCCCGGCGCCGTGCGCAGCTTGTCGGAAGTGTTCCCCCAAGACCAGTATCCGTTTCCGCGCGAAGACGTCGCCGAGCAGTGGCGACGGGAGATTGCCGATCCAGGTGTGTCCTGCTACGTCGTCGTGGCTGACAGCAAGATCGCGGGCTTCGCCGCCACCCGGGGCGACGAGTTCTTGCACTTCGGCATCGCGACGGACCGTTGGGGCTCCGGGCTTGCGACGTCCGCGCACGATGACGTGCTCGCACGCCTCTCGAACGAAGGCCACGAGCGCACGTGGCTCAAGGTCTTCACCGAGAACCGACGCGGGCGTTGTTTCTACGAGAAGCTCGGGTGGCGGGCGGTCGGTGAGAGGATGCGCAGTGCCTTCCCACCGCATCCCGAGCTGCTTCGCTACGAGCGAGCTGTCCGGTCCGTCGAGTCCGCGAAGTAGTCGGTCATGATCTCGTGAGACCACGGCGGCTGGAACACGTCCCCTTGGGGCTCGAACTCCGCCATGTGCGGCTTGAGGTCGAGCACCGGTGTTCCCTCCATCGCATCGAGACCCTCGACCGTGAGGACGAGCCCGTCGACCGAGACGACGCGGCACGTCGTGATGCCGATCCGGTTCGGCCGCCTCTTGGCCCGCTGGGCGAAGATGCCGACGAGTGGCCAGTCTGCGCGGCCGCGGGGCCGCCGCCCGCCCGTCTCCTCACTGCCCGCTTCGACGAGATGGAAGTGGAACACCACCAGGACGTGCGAGAACGTGTCGAGCGCGGCCAGCGAGTCCTCGGTGAATCTCCGTGGATCCAGCTCGATGCGTGACTCGAAACCGCCCCAGTAGTCGTCGTCGCTGGTGTCGCGGCCGCCTCGGACCACGCCGATCGGTGTCAGGACGATTGGATCGAACCGTGTCATGTCATTGCCTTCGCTCATCGCGGGAGCTCCTCGTTCGCATGCGGGCTTGCCAAGTGAGTCCATCGTGCAGCATCCGGTCCTCGCCATGTCTCGACGGGGAGTCGACCTGCGCGGTGCAGCGTGCCATCTTCGCGCTGTGGCGAACGAGTCTCGATTGGACGTTGTCGACGGGCGTAGGCGCCAGCCGTTGGCCACTTGCGTCGCTGCGATCCCGTTGACGTGGATGGCGATGTTCCGCTCCGCGGATCTGGTTCCGTCCCGCTCGGTGCGGTTCACCACGAGCTGGGAGTCGGCAGCTGAGCGGCTGAACCATCCGCAGAGCCTGCGGCACATGTTCGCCGCCTACGGGGACGTGTCGCAGCACACGAGCATCCTGGCCGACACCAGCTCCGACCGCCCCGCTCGAGGCAGCCGGCGCGGAGATGACGGAGATCGAGAAGATCCGGCGGCTACGCCTCGCCGGCGATCTCGGCATCGGAGAGGCCCGATCACGTCTTCGCGATCATGACGGGGACCTGCACGCAGCTCTGGACACCATCGAGGCGTCCAAGAGCCACGACCAGCGCGCCAGGGACCGAGTCGGCGCATTCGTCGCCGGCCTCGTCAACCCGCGGCCGAGCGTGGATCGGCCGCCTTGGCAGGTGCTGCTCGAAGCCAGTGCTCTCGAGCTTGACATGCCGTTCCCGTCGGCTGACCTGCTCCTGCAGTCGTCGCCACCGTCCGACAGCGACCTTCGCTCCCACACCCGCCTCATGGGGGAGGGCGTCGTAGCGGGCACCGTCACCTGGGAGCCCGGCTTCTCTCCGCGTGTACGTCAACGTCGAGCTGTGAATCGCAGGTAGTAGCCGTCGGGATCGACGACCCTGAAGTCGATCAGACCCCACGGCCGCTCCGTGAGGTCTTCGTCCAGGACGGTTCCTGCCTCCACCGCGTCGTCACGGAACGCGTGGATGTCATCGACCTCGATCACGATCTCGGTTCCGGCGGGAATCGCTCGGCGTGCCGGCTCGACCGTGTCTGCCTCGCAGACGCCGATACGGACGTCGCCAAGCCTCAGCGACGCGTACGCCGGCGGTCCTTCGCTGAGGCCGGTGACGTCGAACCCGAGCCCCGTGTAGAAGCGAATCGTCCTGTCGCGATCTGACGGAAAGATCTCAACGCGCAGCGAAGCGGTCACCTGCACACCGTGTCATAGCTGCAGCCGCCTGCGCACAGGAGCTCAATCCGACCACTGAGAGGCCGACGATCAAGGGTGCCGACCTCGACCGAGCCCGTCCGCGACCGGGGACGGGAATGGTTGTCACGTAAGATCCCCGTGAGACCAGGCACGAGGCGGAGATTCCGGTATCGGTGCTAGGGAGGGGTCAGCATGTTCGGTTGGATGAAGAAGAAGATCGACGATCCGGTCAGCATCTTCGCTTCGAAGGCGAAGATCGACGACATGATGGCGAAGCTCCGGCCCGACCTGACTCGGGAGTCGCTCGGTGTCGGGCCCGACTTCCCGGGCGTCGCCCCGAACCCGAGCATGAGCAGCGACGCTCGAAACCGCAATGCGGAGCTGCGCACCGGGGCGCTCGCGCTGGGCGTGCTCGTCGACTGGCGCGAAATCAACAGCCATCAACGCGTGGTGCTGATGCTCGATGTGGAGACCGCCGACGGCATCTCGTTCCGTGGTGTCGCAGACGAGACCCTCACGATCACCGAGATCAGCCGACTCGCCCCAGGTCAGACGTTGCCCGTGCGGTACCGGCCGGCCCTGATGGACCACTACGTCGCCCTCGCCCAGGACGCGGACCCCGCCGACGTGCAGCGGCTCTCTGACGAGATCGCGAGCCGTAGGCGAGCCTGACTCGGAGCCCTCGGGTCGCACTCGCCGGGCCCGCCTGGCCGGCGATGAGCACTCCAGGTGGAACGGGGGGGTTCCCGGTACTGGACAGCCTGCGAACGAGGCCCGCTCGAGCTCGTCCCGGCTAGGTGCTCGGCCAGGCGGCCGGGTTCGGTGAAGGTTCGTGAGGCATTCCTTCTCCGAGCAGGTCGTCGAGCGCAAGGTTGAGGGCATCGCGGGTGGCCGTCGCGAACGCTCGGTAGCCGTCGACGTCGACCGGGAAGAAGCCGCCTACGCCGCAGGGACGATCGACCACCATGAGGTTTGCTTCGAGGTGCCACTCATCAGCCGGATCGAGGAGACCGTGGCCTGGCGTCGACCAACTCGCTCTGGAGCGGCCGAAGTTGAGCTGTGCCTCAGGTCGAATGCTCACGCCCTCATGAGCGGGGTCGGTCCGACGCGATCTGCGAGGCAAGCTCGGGCGTGCAGGCGCCTGCGGGTGCGGGTCAGAAGACCGGCCGGTCTAGCGTCGCGACGACGACAGGCGCACCGACGGCGACCAGTGTGCAGGCGGCTGCGGCGATCCACGTCCAGCGTGCTGCCTGCCGCCGGAGGACGACGACGACCAAGTGCGACAGGAGTGCGATCGCCGCGACCGAGGCGACGACCGTGCCGGTGACCGCGGGCTCGAACGCAGCGGTGTGCTTCGTCGCCACGCCGGAGGCGCCGGGAGGCAGGTAGTAGGTAGTGGTGATCTGGCTGGCGACGACGACCAGGCCCCACGCCGCGATCGCGAGCAGGATGGAGGCGCAGATGATGCGGAGCGGCTGGGACATGCACTCATTGTGCGGGCGGTCGACGTCACCCGAAGCCCGGATGGTCCGGGGGAGTGTCAGTGGGGACTCGTAGCCTGATCGCATGACCTACGCAAACGTCGGCACCTTGGGTGCCGTGCCCGGCAAGCGTGACGAACTCGTCACCCACCTCACCAGCTCCAAGCCTGGGCTGACCGAGGCTGGCTGCCTGCTCTATGAGGTCGGTGTCTCCGACGACGAGCCAGACACGGTGTTCGTCGCAGAGCTGTGGACCTCAGCAGAGGCTCACCGTGCGTCGCTTGAGCTCCCAGAGGTTCAGGACGCTATTGCGGCGGCTCGCCCTCTGCTATCGGGACAGTTCGGTGGGTTCGCGTTCGACGTGATCGGGTCGCCGGTCCGCGCGACCGAGCAGTAGCGCCAATCGGCTTCAGCATCGGCGGAGGTAGGGGAGCGACGCAGATGCTCGCCGACTGTTCGCCGATGCATTGCGCGGGTCACTACTGAGCATCCTGCGTATCGACGTGCAACGTAGCCAGTCAGGATCGAGGTCGGCAAGACGACCGGGTCGAGTAGCCACGTGGCGCGCGTCCGTCCCGCCGCGCCCAGCGCTATGTCATTGCGATGGGCCGGCGTGTAACGCTAGGGGCCCGGCGGACCAAGAAGAGGTATGACCGAGTACGAGGTAGCAAGGATCGGCGAGGACGCCGACCAGCTCGAAGCCTTCTATCGCGAGCACCTGCGTGTGGTTGAGCGGTTCGTGGCTCGCCGAGTCGGAGACCCGGAGACGGCTGCCGACCTCACCGCCGACGTGTTCTTGGCGGCCATAGCGGCCAGCGTGGACTACCGGGGCGATCGCGGGGCTCCCGTGGTGTGGCTGCTGGGGATCGCACGCAACGTCGTGGCCAGCGAACACCGGCGCAGCGGAAGGGAGCGGCGAGCTGCCCGCCGGTTCAGCGGACGCCGACTTCTCGACGAGGAGTCCACCGCACGGATCGTCGAGAGACTCGACGCCGAGCGAGAGACTCGCCGCATCTACTCCGCCCTCGCCGTCCTCCCTGACCACGACCGGGCCTTGCTCGAGCTGGTCGCTCTCGACGGCCTCACCGTGACCGACGCCGCCACTGTGCTCGGCCTGCGCCCCGGCACTGCCCGGGTTCGACTGCATCGTCTTCGCGAGCGCGTCCAAGGCCTGCTCGGACCGACCGTACTCACCCCCCACGCAGAGGAAGTCCTATGAACACCCAGACCCCCCTCGACCCGTTCGAGACCGCCCTGCTCGCCGAGCTGCGCCGCGTGGTCCAGCAGGGCTCGGCACGGCGCCACCGCGGGCGAGACCTCCTGGCCGCCGCCGCGGTCCTCGCTGTCGTTGGCCTTGGCGCCACCTGGCTGTTGCCCTCTGACGACTCGAACCCGCTGGCGCCTCGTGAGGCAGCCGCCGCGACCGTGCTGACCCAAGCAGCCGAAGCGGCCGCGGACCGACCCGCCGGCCAGGGCATCTACTGGCACACAAGCATGGTGAGGACCTACCCCCTGGGCGATCAGACCGGCGGCAACGGACGCGTTGATCAAGCCTGGGTGCGCAAAGACGGAATCCACTGGTTCCGTTACGGCGACGGGCCCATCAAGCGCGACCCGGAAAGCCAGGGCTTTCGGGTGTGCGACAAGGGGGTCGACTACGAAGCACTCGCGGCACTGCCCGCCGAGCCCACGGAGCTGCGGGCTGCCCTGGCGCGGCTGATGCGCAACAACGATGACGGGCCGGTTCCATCAGACGCACAGCAGGCCTTCGTGACCGCCTGCACGGTCGACTTGCTCTCGCTGCTCCCGGTGAGTCCCGCAGTGCGGGCAGCCGGCTTCCGCTCGCTCATCGCCCAACCCGGCGCGAAGAATCTGGGCCCGGCTGTTGATGGGCGAGGACGACACGGCACGGAGCTGGAGTTCCCGGACGGAGACGACACCCTACGGGTGATCCTCGACCCGACCACCGGGCTGCTCCTGCAGAGTGAGAGCGGCACAAAGGGCAATACCGCCCGCACCCTCGAGCTCGAGGCAGGCTGGACCAACACGCTCGGTTGATTCAGCACAAGCGCCCACCAGAACGCAAGCTCACCTGACTCTATCCGCGATCAGAATCCTGACGGGAGGATCGCACCTATGCGATACGCAGACAGCTACTGGAAACCCAGCGTATTGAGGTTGGTCGTATTCGACCGCGTTGCGGCATGGTCGGTCGCCTGTGTCGAACGTCCCAGGTGTTGCGGGGCGAGAAGGACGTTGAGGCACTGTGGAGCTGATGACGTGGTGGGGACCACGTCCAGAGACTGGATGAGGTTGAGGTTGAAACCCGTGTCGAGTGCGCACCCGCCGCCTGGTCGAACGGTGTGTCGCCGCCTACCCGCTCGTCGCCGCCGCCGAAAGCCCGAGGATGGGCGGAGCGGGGCGGGTAGCGTAGAGCCCATGCGCTCCCGTGCCCCGATCGGGGTTGTTCTGCTCGCGCTCGGCCTGCTGCTCTGCGGGTGCTCGTCCGACTCGCCGGACGACGAGCCCATCAGGTCGGCTGACCCCTCCAGCACAGTCCCTTCCAGCACAGTCCCTTCCAGCCCGGTGCCATCGTCGCCCTCGCCCGCGACGCCGGCCACCGGGCCGATGATCACCGCCAAGGACCTCGACAAGACCCTACTGACGATGCGTCTTCCCGGAGACGTGACCTGGCGGCCCCAGCCGGGGGGCGACAACGCCTCTACCAACGACAGCGACGGCGCCTTCATCGACATCGCCGTCTCGGCGATCCCTACGGTCACGGGCAAGACCCTGGACTACTACGCCCAAGCCTCGATCCACGACGGCAAGGACATCGTCTACCCCAACCTCGCGCGGGTGCCAGATCGCGAGGTCGCGGGGATCACCGGCTATGTCGCGGAGGGCACTGCCGACAAGTTCAGCTACATCTTCGGGGCGGTCTACCAGGACTCGTGGGTCCAGATCGCCTTCCAGTTCCCGGAGGACGACGCCGAGGCCAGGGAGTGGATCGAGTCGGCCCTGGCCAGCGTCGAGTGGCTCTAGCTGGGGATGCCTCACTCCGGCTGCGAGGCTCCCGCGTCGGCCGGTGCCGGCTTGCTGTTCACCCAGGCTGTCGCGGCCGCGATCACGTCACGGCCACGGCGCCTTGGACCCCAGAGGGCGAAGACGCCGAGCACAACGGCTGGCACGCTCAGCACGCTGATCTGTGTCGATCGCGCGTCTCGGAATCGGTCGCAAAGGGCCTCGGATGCCGTGACAGCGGCCGCCGTCGCCGAGTCGGGATCGCCGTCGGTGCCGAGGGGCCAGTCGAACGTTTCCTTCCCGTCCGCCAGCATCGAGATGGCCGAGCAACCGACGTCACGCTGCTGGGCGGTGTATCCCGAGGGCGAGTCGTCCGCGATGGGGATGTCGCCGCGCACTGTGACTCCGCTGAAGAAGAGCGTGAGGATCCACACGAACAAGCCTGCCGCTCCGAGGAACGCCACCAAACGCCGGATACTCACGCCCGCCAGCATAGCTTCGGATGGCCCTGACGGACGGTGTCGCCCGCCCGAGCTGACCTCCTAGCTCAGCGTCACTGCGGCCGAGACGGCGTCGGCGAACGCCCTGACGTTGGCGGCGGTGTATGACGAGCCCTTGGGATCGACGAGGAACGTGATGAGCAGCGACTGAGTGCCGTCGACCGGCTCGACGACGCCCAGCTGGATCTTGCCGGGAGGGACGTTCTCCGGCAGTCCGGTCAGCCGGAAGGCGCCATCGACCAGATCGGGCGCGGGCGTTGTCGCGTAGACCTCGGACTGCTGCACGGTGAGATCGGCGGGCGAGCCGTCCGAGAGCTGGAGCGTGAGGACGCCATACCGGGCTGGCGCTGCGGTGGACCTGAAGACGAAGCTGCAGGTCGCCGAGAAGCTGAGGTACTTCACCTCTGGGTCGCCGAAGGTTCCAGTCGGGTCGGCGGCGGCGAGGGTCGCGGCATCGACGAACGGGCACTCGTCCGGTCCGAATCCCGTGGGCACGGCGTAGGTCGGACTGGGCATCGCTGTGGTCGTCGAGGTCGGGCTCGGGCTCGGTGCGGGTGCGGGTGTGTTGCATCCAACGAGGGTGCCAACGGCGACCACGGTCGAAAGGGCAGCGAGGGAGACCCGGATGGGAGACGCCATCCAGCAAACGTTAGTGCATCGACGCCAGCCGGCCCGTGGCGCATGGGCGGAACGGGGCCGCCGAGGGCCCCAGAGCGGGGGGGCGTCGGCGTGCGCGTAGCGCGCGGAGTTGCGGCGCTCAATAGCGAGGATTTCATGGATCGGCGAGCCGCGTGGTTCCCCGAGCGTAGGAAGGGTGTGGCCCCGCACGGCTGAGCGAGGGGAGAAGCCGCGGTACGTGGGATCCACGGGACGTTCGGGTGGTACTCATCGAGGATGTTGGCGCGTCGCGGCCGCACGGTGCGGTCGAGTGGGACCACATTCTGCGGAGAGGAGGTGCCGGTCTTGCCGGCACCGGCACCTGCGGTCAGGACAGGGCGATGTCGCCTTCGGCTGATAGGGGAGTGCGGTCTGTCGTGTCGTGGAGCCCTCGCGCCGCCATCAGCTCCGCCAGCCGCCTGGTGTAGTCGACCTTGAGCTTCGTGGTAGGCCGTTCTCTGTCGTGCGGGTCATGGCTCAACTCACCGCACGGTCCAGGCCGCTCCTCAGTGTGATCGCCGAAACTCGTCGGAGACAGCGGGATCAGCGCCGCTTCCGCGCGACGTTGGGGACGGGGCGAGGAATCGGCCCGTCGGCAAGTAGTCCGCTTCTTCCATGCAATCCGCAGAGTTGTGGGTGAAATTCTGCGTATCAAGAGCGAGCGTATCGGTCGGTATACGGGGCCGGTGGTGATCCCGGGAGAGGCTGTTGTCGCTCGTTGGTTGGATAGGCTCAGATCGTGCCTGGGTTGCAGTGTCTGAAGCAGACCATGCTCGAGCGATCTTGGATTTCGAGACCAGGAATCGCGGGTACTTCGCTGCTTCGGTCACCGACCGCGGCGACGAGTTTTTCGAGCAGTTCTCCGAGCGGCACATCGCCCGACTGGCGCAGACTGTTGGTGGAAACACTGCGTATCAAGGACGGTCGTATTCCTCGCTTACAGAGCGCGTTCGAACTGTACGAGCGCGTCGGCTCAGTCCCCGACGGATCCGGTCGCTCAGTGGATTCCGAGCAGCTGCACAAGGGTGACCGGGTCATCGTGGTCGGCTCGATCGTCATGTGGGCGGCCAGCGTCAATTATCCCGGCGACGGAGGCCCGCCCCACTCAGCGATGCAAACTGTCGAGCTGTCAGCCGGACGTCACTAGGTCACCGGCATCGTGTCAGGCCGATCACGTGAGCTGCTGACTTGGTGTCACGGGTCGCGAGGCGAACGGGTTAGCGTGACGACTGGTGTCCGGCTCCTGCCTCGGGGTTCGGCCAAGGGGACGAAGGGATGTCGCAGGTGCAGCAGGGACGCAAGAAAAGGATTGTCAGGGTGGTGATCGCCCTCGTCGTGCTCGTCGTGGGTGCTGCGTTCGGGGTGGCCTCGTTGCGCAGCGGCCTAGCCGAGCATGCGGATGCCTCGGCGCTGAACGATCCTGACAGCGACTTCGTCCCCGTGGTGGGGACCGTGACCACGCTGCCCCCCTCAGCGCACACCCCACGGAGGGGGTCAACGCAGATGTGGGTGCGGTTCACGACTGCGGACGATCGTCGTATCAAGGCGATGGTGTGGACCCGACGCGACAACGACGAGTTCGACAAGGGGCAGCGCATCGATCTGGAGTACGTCGCCCAGCGGCCCAGCGCAGCCAGGCTGCCGGGCAACCAAGGCGGAGAGCCTGAGCCGTGGAGGTCGCTCGGGTTTGGCCTTGCGGTGTTGGCAGGGGTGGTCGTGGTGCCCGCGGGCCTTCTGATCAGAGCCGTCTCGGGTCGCCGGCGCCGCGTGCAGGCCTGAAAGGCCCCCAACCGCTCGCCCCGTCACACGGTGACGTGATCGAGCTCGAGTACTCCCTGGCCGGCCTTTGGACAACGGGATCCATGGTGGCGTAAGCACAGCCCTGCATGGGCGTCTTGGTGACGGCGGATTGCCCCGTGGTGCGAATGAACGACACTATCGTCGGCGATGGTGCCCTGTCGTACGCGGGCGAGCCGCCGACCCAGCACATTCGGATCAGCTTCGGCGCCATCAACGAGTCCGCGGCTGCCGAGGCGCTAAGCGCGCTCAGCCTCCTCGCGTGACATGGCTGCTGCACACCCACGGCCGCACAGCTCAGGGCTCAGTTTCGTCACTTCTCGACAAATGGGAAACCGTGGCGAAGATGCGTCAGTGGGGTCTGCCCAGCCTTTGGCTGACACCAGTGGTTGACAGTTTTCAGGCCTCGACCGCGGCGCCTGCGTGGATAGCCGCGTCCATCTGGACGTGTCGATCGCGGTTCACGATCCCGTGCTCCCACTTCATATGGTGCTCAACTGACGAGAGCAGTTGAAAGGATCAAACGGGCCGCCGGGGGTGCCCACTTTCGCGTTCTTCGTCACGCAGCAACAGCAGGCGTCGCAAATTCAAGGGGCACGCGCCGCGACGCGACGACGAGGAACGGCTAATACCGGACAGCTTGCGTATCAAGATTGGTCGTACTAACCCGATTCTGGACGACCCGAGCTGGCGCCTGAAAGTCGATCTACGAAGTGGACGTCCCGCCTGGTCGTGACCAAATAGCAGATGGTCGCGCGGGACGCCTGTGGATCCGGCGGTCTCGATGGTGTTGCTACGGGGGTTGAGGGAGGATGGCGCGATGCCCCGCCCCGTACTGACC
>JBEVGQ010000371.1:0-6775 GCA_040511655.1 Aeromicrobium sp.
GACCGGCGCGCGCGAGACCGGGCTCGAGACGGGCGAGCCCGACGCGGGCCAGCACGACCGACCACGCGACGTGCTGGCCGTCAACACCGCCGGCATGCTCGTGCGCCGCGACGTCTGGGACGAGCTCGACGGCTTCGACCCCAACCTGCCCCTGCACTTCGACGACATCGACCTCGGCTGGCGGCTCGCCCGCGCCGGGTACCGCGCACGGACGGCGCCCACCGCGGTGCTCTTCCACGCCGAGTCGAGCCGCCGTGGCACGCGTCCCCACGCGCCCGGAGACCGTCCGCACTGGGAGCAGCGCCGCGCGGCGCTCTACACGCTGCTGGCCAACACGCCCATGCCGCACTTCGTGTGGCAGTACGTCCGATTGTTCGTCGGGTCGCTCGTCCGTGTCGTCGGCCTGCTCGTCGGCAAGGACCCGGAGGCCGCGAGCGACGAGCTGCTCGCCCTGCGGTCGACCTACCTGCACCCGCTGCGACTGTTCCGAGCGCGGCGCCGGCGTGCCCGCACGAGGCGCCGGTCGCACAAGGCCATCCGAGACCTCTTCCCGCCGTACTGGCTGCCGTACCAGCACGGCTACGACGTGCTGCGCGACACCGTGACGGCGCTGGTCAAGCCCGAGGCCGCCCCCTCTCGTGGACGTCGGTCGACGACGCTCGACCAGGCCCCCGACGAGGCCGTGGACCTCGACGACGGGCCGTCGCTGCTGCTGCGCCGGCCGTGGCTGGTCGCCGTGGTGACGCTCGTCGTGCTGTCCGTGGTCGCCGGGCGCGGACTGCTCGGCGGCGCTCTGTCCGGCGGCGCGCTGCTGCCGGCGCCGGCGACGGCGGGGGGCTGGTGGGGCCTGCTGTTCGAGAGTCATCACGGCATCGGCCTGGCCAGCACGTCGCTGCCCCCCTTGTTCGCGCTGCCGCTGGCCGTCGTGTCGACGCCTGTCTGGTCGAGCCCGTCCCTCGTCGTGACCCTCCTGATGGTGTTCGCGGTGCCCCTGGCCGCCCTCACCGCGCACAGGCTGGGCCGTCAGATCAGCCCGCACCGCATCCCCCGGCTCGTGTGGGCCGTCGGATACGCCATGGCTGTCGTCGCCACGGGCGCGGTCGCGCAAGGCCGCATCGGCAGCGTCGTCGCGCTCGTGCTGCTGCCGATCGTGGTCAACACGGCCTGGCAGCTCGCGGAGCGCCCGGGCTGGCAGCTGGCCCTGCGACTCGGCATCTGGCTGGCGCTGGCGGCTGCCTTCGCGCCGATCGTGCTGATCCTCGGCCTGGCCGGGCTGCTCGTGCTGTGGTGGTCGGAGGGCCGCTGGGTGAGCCGGCAGCTGGTCGTCGCGCTGGTGACGCCGCTGCTGCTGCTCGGCCCGTGGCTGGCGCAGCGCGCCCTCCGCCCGTGGCAGATGTGGTGGGAGGCCGGGCTCCCCGTGCCCGGCACCGCCGCGGTCCACGACGTCGTGCTCGGACGCGCCGGCGGCCAGGGTGCTGCGCCCGCCTGGCTCACCGTGTGCCTGCTCGTGCTGGCAGTGGTGGCGCTCGTGCCGTCCACGACCCGCGCGGGCGTGCAGCTGGCGTGGGCCGTGGCGCTGATCGGGCTCGGGGTCGCCCTGGCGGGCACGGCCGTCACCTACTCGCCCGGCGCCGGGGCCGCGGCCGTCACCCCCTGGGTGGGGGTCCCGGTCGTGCTCTGGATCGGCGGCCTGGGCACGGCCGTGCTGCTCGCGGTGCCCGCCGTCGCCGGTCGTGGACGTCCTCTCGTGGCCGCCGCGATCGTGGTGGCGCTGGTGATGCCTCTGGGCACCGGGGCCTGGTGGCTCGTGCGCGGATCCGCGGACCCCCTCGACGACGAGCCGCGTGCCGTCGTGCCGGCCTTCGTCGCCGATCGCCCCGGCGCGACCCTGATCGTGACGGGCAGGGTCGCGTCGGGGGTCGAGGTCGAGGTCGTCGCCGGTGACGGTCCGTTCCTCGGGCAGGAGGCGGTCGCCCCGTCCACGCGCGAGGTCGACCGGGTCGACGCCGCGGTGCGCAGGATGCTCGCGCAGTCGACGCAGACCGAGGTCGAGGCGCTCAGCGCGCTCGGGATCGACGCCATCTTCGCCCCGCGCGCCGATCCGGAGCTCGTCCGTCGCATCGACGCGACGCCGGGTCTCGAGCAGTCCGGCAGCGACGACCCCGACTCCCGGGTGTGGACGGTGACGGCCGAGCCGTCGGCCGGCCAGCCCGCCGCACCGTGGTGGCATCGTCCCGTCACGGCCCTGCAGGTGCTGCTGTGGCTCGTGGCGATCGTGCTCACCGCGCCGGTCCGTCGGCGCGCGGAGCCCGCCCCGCTGGCCGGCGACGTCGAGGAGGTCACGGCATGAAGATCCTCGAGGTCGGACGGGCCGCGGCCTTCCCGCTCGTCGCCGTGCTGATGGTCGTGGTGGCGGCCGCCGTGCCGAGGGGGAGCGAAGCCGACGGCTCGCGCCCGCCCACCGCGGTCCCCGTCACGCAGTCGTCGTATGCGTGCCCGGCCGGTCCCGTCATCACGGTCGCCGCCGGTCAGGTCGCTGCAGGCACGTCCGCGACGGCCAGCGCGCTGCCGTCCCGCGCCGCCGACGAGGCACTGGGCGACGCCGGCACGTGGCGCACGGCCGTCGTCGACGGTCAGGGGGTCGTGGTCGACCAGCAGGGTCGCGGCTCGGGTGCCGTCGGCTACTTCGCCGGCACGGCGCCCAAGTCGGGCGGAGGGGGCCTGGTCGTGGGCTCGTGCACGGGGGTCGTCGACGACGCCTGGCTCATGGGTCTCGGCTCCGGCAACGGTCACTTCTCGACGCTGATCCTCACCAACCTGGCCAGCACGCCGGCGGCCGTCGACCTGTCGCTGTGGGGGCCGCAGGGCCCGATCGACGCCGTGGACGCCGACGGCATCGTCGTCGAGCCGAACTCGGTGCGCCGCATCCGGCTCGACTCGCTCGCGGCGGGGGAGTCGGAGGTCGCCGTCCACCTGCAGCGACGTCGGGGGTCGCTCTCGGCGGTCGTCAACGACACCTCGACGGCGACGTTCAAGGGCACCGAGCCGATCTCGGCGGCCCTGTCGCCGCGACGCAGCCAGGTCGTCGGTGGCCTGGTCGGCGGGACGTCCGGGCGGACGCTGCTGGTGCTCAACCCAGGTGCGTCGACGGCACGCGTCGAGGTCGAGGTGATCGGCAAGGACGGCACCTTCACCCCGACCGGCCTCGAGCAGGTCACGGTCAAGGGCCGCACCGTGCAGGCCGTCACGGTGCCCGCCAGCGCGGGGGCCGACGAGCAGGCGCTGCGGCTCACGTCCGACCGACCGGTCTCGGCGACGGTCCGCATGGCGCCCACGGCCGACGACTACGCGTACGCCGAGGCAGGGGCCCCGCTCAGCGGCCCGACCGTGGTGCCCGTCGCGCTGGGGGCGGTCGACACCCCGCCCCGTCTGGTGCTGACGGCGCCGGGCGCGGCCGCCGAGGTCGAGGTGCAGGGCTTCGACGCCGCCATGAAGCCGTTGGCGTCCACGACCGTCCAGGTCGCGGCAGGCACCACCACCGCCGTCCGTCCTGAGACGGACGGAGCGGCCTACCTGGTGCTGCGGCCGAAGGGGCGCGTGGTGGCGGCCGCGACGTACGCCCGGGGCGACGCCCTGAGCTCGCTGGCGCTGTCGGCTGCGCCCGTCTCGGTGCAGGCGCCGCAGGTGCGGCCTGCGCGCTGAGCGGAGCTGCGACGCCTCAGCGTGGGCGGGGATCGAGGTCGTCGGGCGACATGTGCCACACCTCGGCGAGCCGGTCGAGGATGACCGACCACACGACGTCCTCGAGATCGCGATCGGTCAGGCACCGGTGCGTGATGGGGACGCGGAACAGCAGGATGCGGTGCCCGTCCGCGGTCGCCGCCGCGATGCTGAGCGGCACCTCGGCGGTCCACTCCGGGGGCAGCAGAGGTGCCTCCTGGACGACGACCTCGACGTGGTCGGGCTCGACGACGAAGTGCCGCTCGAGCGCCTTGAGCACCTCGCCGACCAGCAGGTCGAACGACTCGCGCGACGGTCGGTGCGCGGGGACGCTGAGGGGCGACAGAGGACCGGGCAGCGCCATCGGCCCGCGGGGCCCGCGGCCGCGACGGTCGCGCATCCTGCCCGGGCGCGGACCGCTCACGACGCCGCCCCAGCGCGACGTGGGCCCGGCGGGCGCGCTCGCGTCCCTGCGGTCGGTCATGCGGTGAGCCTAACGCGGCCGTGCGGCACGTCCCGCTAGCCTCGCCACGTGGGAACAGTCAGACGGTGCACGCGCTCGACGTGCTCGCAGGCCGCGGTGGCCACGCTGACCTACGTCTACGCCGACCAGACCGCGGTCCTCGGTCCGCTGGCGACCTACGCCGAGCCGCACACGTACGACCTCTGCGACCTGCACGCCCAGCGGATGTCGGCCCCGCAGGGATGGAGCGTGCTGCGGCTCGCCCCCGACCCGAACGCGGCCGAGCCCAGCCGCGACGACCTGCTCGCCCTGGCCGATGCGGTGCGCGAGGCCGGCAAGCCGCCGGCGCCGACCCCCGACGGACCCCCGTCCCTACGACTCGTGAGGCCCGACCCGTGATCGATCCCCGTCTCGAACAGGTGGTCAAGGCGTACGACGTGCGCGGACGCTCGCCCGAACAGCTCGACCCCGAGCTCGCCCGTGCCCTCGGTGCGGCGTTTGCCGTCGAGACCGGCATCGACGGCGGGCGGGGCACCGCGGTCATCGGGCACGACATGCGCGACACGTCGCCGGCCCTGGTCGAGGCGTTCGCCGACGGCGTGCGCACGCAGGGCGGCGACGTGATCGGCATCGGGCTGGCCTCGACCGACCTGCTGTACTTCGCCTCCGGCGACCTCGACGTCCCGGGCGCGATGATCACGGCCAGCCACAACCCGGCCGAGTACAACGGCATCAAGCTGTGTCGTGCGGGCGCCAAGCCGATCGGCTACGACACCGGTCTGTCGGCGATCGCCGAGCGGGCGACGACGCTGCTGCAGCAGGGCGAGCTGCCCGAGGCCACCGGCTCGTACGAGCAGCGCGACGCGCTGACCCGCTACGCCGAGTACCTGCACCAGATCGTCCCCGTCCCGGCCGGTCGTCGCCTGAAGGTCGTCGCCGATGCGGGCAACGGCATGGCCGGCCACACCGTCCCGTCGGTGTTCTCCTCCCTCGACGTCGAGCTCACGCCGATGTACTTCGAGCTCGACGGCACGTTCCCGAACCACGACGCCAACCCGCTCGACCACTCGACCCTCGTCGACCTGCAGGCGAAGGTCCGCGAGACCGGTGCCGACATCGGCCTGGCCTTCGACGGCGACGCCGACCGGTGCTTCGTCGTCGACGAGACGGGGGCGGTCGTGTCGCCGTCGGCGATCACCGGCCTGATCGCGCACCGTGCGCTCATGACGACGCCCGGTGCCACGATCCTGCACAACGTCATCACGTCGAGAGCCGTCCCCGAGATCGTCGCGGAGAACGGCGGCACGGCCGTCCGCACGCCGGTGGGGCACTCGCTCATCAAGGCCGAGATGGCGCGCACGGGAGCCGTGTTCGGCGGCGAGCACTCGGGGCACTTCTACTTCAAGGACTTCTTCCTCGCCGACTCCGGCATGATCGCCGCGCTGCACGTCATGGCGGCCCTGGCCGAGACCGACGGCACGGTGTCGCAGCTGATGGCCCAGTACGAGCGGTACGTCGCGTCGGGCGAGATCAACAGCACGGTCGCCGACGCGCCCGCGATCCTCGAGCGCCTGACCAGTGCGTACGCCGACCTCGAGCAGGACACGATGGACGGCCTGACCGTGACGGCCGGCACCTGGTGGTTCAACGTCAGGGCGTCCAACACCGAGCCGCTGCTGCGCCTCAACGTGGAGGGCGACGACGAGGCGACCATGGCCGCCGTGCGCGACGACGTCCTCGCCGTGATCCGCCGATAGGCTGACACCATGAACCTCGACCCCGCGCTCCTGGAGATCCTCGTGTGCCCGCAGTGCCGGGCGACGCTGTTCGTCGACGACGACGCGAGCGAGCTCGTGTGCAACGCCTGCGCGCTGGCCTACCCGGTTCGGCGCGACATCCCCGTGATGCTCGTCGACGAGGCGCGCTCGCTGGCCTGAGCGCGGCGGACGTCCGACCGGCGACCCGAGGAGGGAGTCGAGCCGGGCAGGTGGCGTCCCTCGGACGCGCCCATCGTCACACCCGTGGGAGCCCGCTCGATTCAGCCATACCGGCCTACTCGCGTTAGGCTGGACGCATGGATTACAACGTCGCAGACCTCTCCCTCGCGGAGTACGGTCGCAAGGAGATTGACCTCGCCGAGCACGAGATGCCGGGCCTGGTGGCCATGCGCGAGCGCTACGGCAAGAGCAAGCCGCTCGCCGGAGCCCGCATCGCCGGATCGCTGCACATGACGATTCAGACCGCCGTGCTGATCGAGACCCTCGTCGAGCTGGGCGCCGACGTGCGCTGGGCGACCTGCAACATCTTCTCGACGCAGGACCACGCCGCCGCCGCGGTCGTCGTCGGCCGCGACGGAACCCCCGAAGACCCCAAGGGCACGCCCGTCTTCGCCTGGAAGGGCGAGTCGCTGGCCGAGTACTGGGACGAGGCCGAGAAGGTGTTCGACTTCGCCGAGGGCGGACCCAACGTGCTGCTCGACGACGGCGGCGACATCACGATGCTGCTGCACCTGGGCGTCGAGTTCGAGAAGACCGGCGTCGTCCCGTCGCAGGACAGCACCGACAACGAGGAGTTCAAGGAGGTGCTGCGCGT
>JBEVGQ010000372.1:0-2774 GCA_040511655.1 Aeromicrobium sp.
CGCCGCCCGCGTGTCTGCAAGAACGTCAGGCTCAGCGGGGTGAGCGACGCGCGACCAGGTAGCTGACGACCGATCCGCTGAGGGCTATGGACACCAGCGCCCCGTTGTCGTTCGGCGCCACCAGCAGCGGCACGACGCCCAGCGCGAGCACGTCGAACCCGCGCAGCGCGCTGACGATGAGTCCGGTGGGGATGGCTCCGGTCGGTGAGGCGACCAGCGGCATGGAGTAGTCGGGCGGAGGCGCCAGCATCCACCGGGCGATCGCCGCGAGCGCCGAGCCGCCGGTGGCCACCGCGACCAGCAGGACGTCCGCGGCCGTCGCGCCGTCGAGGGCCTGGGCGAGAGCGGGGACCAGTGCGAGCGACCACACCAGCAGCAGGGCGCCGGGCACGACCAGGGTCGCCGAACGCACGGCGGCCAACGACATCGGGAAGCATCGGACGAGACCGGGGTTGCGACCCGTCGTGCGCAGCGCCGAGAACGACCACAACCCCGACAGGAACGCCGCGAGCGCGCTGGCCAGGACGATCGCGTCGTCGAGCTCGAGCCGCAGCACGACGTAGGGGACGAGCAAGGAGGCGGCGAGCGCGACCGGCGCACCGGGGGACCGCCGCAGCCGGACGACGTCGCGCCACACCAGGGCCCAGGCGCCGTCCGGACCGCCGGTGGACGGCCGCACCGTCGCGGCCGTGCGCCACCGCCGGGCGACCAGCACGTCGTAGGCCAGCGAGAAGTCGAGACCGGCCAGTGCGCCCGACAGGCTGGCCAGGAGCGATCCGCCCGGCACGAGCTGTGCCCTGAGCAACGACGCGACGCGAGCGGCGGCACGGACCACGAGCAGCGCCCCAGCGGCGCCGACGAGACCGGTGACCGCCCAGCCTGCCGGCCCCTCGAGCCAGCCGGACGACGTCGAGGGCTCGGCGTCGAGCGCGACGAGCAGCATCCAGACCGCGGTGAGCGTCGCGAGCGCCACCGCGAGTCGGCGGGTCGGACGACCGTCGCGCGACTGCCAGGTGGCTGAGAGCGCCGTGACCGCCCCGCCCGCGAGCGCCGTTCCCGCGGCGAGCACCGCGATGGCGCCGTAGTCGAAGCCGGCCAGCAGCCCGATGACGGCGACCTCCGCCCCGCAGCAGGCCATGGCTGCCACTGTCGCCGCCATCAGCCTCGACCGCAGCAGGGGGCCGCGGTCGATGGGCGTCGTCAGCAGCCACGCACCCGTCGCGGGCGTCACCATGACCGGGCCCACGGCCTGGGCCGCGGCCAGCGCGATCGCGATCATCCCGGCGGCGGAGGCCCAGACCAGCGAGGTGCGCGCATCGTCGCACGTGCTCGTCGTGCAGCCCGACGCGATGCTGACCCGCGTCTGCACCATCGCGCTGACGGCAGAGGCGCTGACCAGGACGATCGTGAACACCCAGATGTACGCCTCGGACAGCTGCTCGTAGACCGTCGTGTCGGCGCGGTCACGGCGCCACGACCGCATCTGGCGGCGCAGCGACCTCACGCCGGCGTCGGCGGTCGCGCTCACAGCTCGCCGAGGTCGAGGATCCAGTCGGCCACGGCATCGACGAGGTCGGTGTCGTGGCTGACCAGCAGGATCCCGAGACCGTCGGCCTTCTCGGCATTGAGCCGCTCGGCCAGCCACGCGAGCCCGGCGGCGTCGAGCCTCTGCTCGGGCTCGTCGAGGATCAGCAGGCGACGCGGCCTGACGAAGGCGCTGGCCAGGGCGAGCCTGCGACGCTGCCCGGACGAGAGGGTGCCGGGCAGCTGAGCGGCCTGGTCGGTCAGCCCGACGTCGCCCAGCACGGCGTGGACGACGGCCTCGGGGTCGTCGACCCGATGGGCGCGCGCCAGCAGCAACAGGTGCTCGACGACGCTCAGGTCGGGGAAGAAGTCGAGATCGTCCATGACGACCGCAAGATCTCGGCGGGTCGCGGCCAGTCGCTCGTCGAGCGGCTCGCCGTCGAGCTCGACGGTCCCGCCGGTCGGCTCGTCGGCGCCCGCGATGCAGCGAAGGGCCGTGGACTTGCCGGCGCCGTTGGGGCCGATCAGCGCGAGCGCCTCTCCGCTGGCCAGCTCGAGGTCGAGTCCTTGCAGGACGTGCAGGTCACCGAAGCTGCGTCGCAGGTCACGGACCCGCAGGAGCGGCGCGGCCGCCGGAGTCTTCGACATGGGCACCACGGTAGTGGCCGGGGTGCAGCCAACGATCGTCGCGACGCCGCGCGCGGCGATCCGGCGGTGCTTGTGCCCACCTGTCTTGCAGGACAGAGTGTGGGCATGCGCTTCGCCGACCCACAGGCCTGCCCGCAGTGTCGAGGTGCCATCGCCGGTCAGCCTGCGTGCCCGCACTGCGGTCTCGACCTGACCTCGCTCGAGGTCAGGCAGCTGTGGCAGGTGCTGCTGCAGGCCGATGACCTGCTCGCGCGCGCCGCCCGGCGTCCCAGGGCGCAGACGTCCTTCGCGCCGCAGCAGGCTCCTCCCGCGCCGCAGCCCCCACCCGCGGCCCAGCCCCCACCCGCGGCCCAGACCCCGCCGCCGACCTTCGCACCGCCGACACCATCGCCGACCCCTGCGGCCGCACCGCCCCAGCCGGGCCCTGCCGCACCGCCGCAGGTGGGGTGGACCATCCCTCCGATGCCTGCGCCCCCAGCACCGGTTCGCGCGCCCGCCCGCGAGCGGTCGTGGTCGGTCGGCACGATCCTGCTCGTGCTGGGCGCCTTCGGCCTCGTCGTGGCGGGCCTGATCTTCGTCACCCGGTCGTGGGACGACATCGG
>JBEVGQ010000373.1:0-10322 GCA_040511655.1 Aeromicrobium sp.
TGCGTCGCGGCGTCGAGGGCACGTACGGGTCGTCGATCGTGTCGTCCGACCTGCTGGGCCGGCAGGCTGCTGCCTTCGGTCAGCCGTGGGAGCAGACGCTCACCGGGTTCAAGTGGCTCGGCAAGATCCCGACCCTGGTGTTCGGCTACGAGGAGGCGCTCGGCTACAGCGTCGCGCCCGACATCGCCCGCGACAAGGACGGCGTCTCGGCGATCGTCACGGTGCTCGAGATGGCCGCCGAGCTCAAGGCGGACGGACGCTCCCTGCTCGACAGGCTCGACGACATCTACCGCGAGCACGGCCTGCACGGCACGGGCCAGCTGTCGGTACGGGTCGACGACCTGTCGATCATCTCCCGAGCCATGGACGCCCTGCGCACGTCACCGCCCACCCAGCTCGCCGGACTCGCCGTGACGTCGGTCGACGACCTCGCCGACGGCTACCGCGGGCTGCCTCCCACCGACGGCATCCGGCTCGGGCTCGAGGGCGGCGCCCGCATCATCGCCCGTCCGTCGGGCACCGAACCCAAGCTGAAGTGCTACATCGAGGTCGTCATCGAGGTGACCGACTCGATCGAGGCGGCACGCCAGGACGCCGACGAGCAGCTCACCGGCATCAAGGCCGACCTCGCCGAGACGCTCGGCCTCTGAGGGTGAGCACGCCTCAGCGCCGGTACGTCCTGGCCGGGGGGCTCGTCGTCGTCGCGGTGGCGCTCGGCGCGATCTTCGGGGTCGTGGTGACGCGCGCGATCGGGGGCTACGACATCACCCCGGTCTCCGACCCCAGCGGCTCGACCGTCACGGTCGGCGACCGGCCGCTCGCGATCTGGGTGCAGCCGTCGACGGCGACGACCTCCTGCACGGCGCGGCAGGTCGGCTCGCAGCGGGACACCTTCTCGCGCGGTCGCGCCTCGCTGTCGATCTCGATGGGAGGCAGCTCGTGGAAGCGGGTCGGGGTCGTCGAGGGACGTCCCGGCTCCGAGCACCGCCTCACGTGCGCGACCGACTCGAACCTGGTCATCGGCACGGCCGACAACCCGCGACTCACCCGGTACGTCGTGCTCGGCGTGGCGCTCGGGGGAACGGCCGTGCTGCTCGTGCTGACGGCGTTCACGCTCGCCCTCGTGACGGCTCTGCGTCGCAAGCCGTCTGCCTCGTAGCCCTGCGCGAGGGACCGATGACTCACGCGACCGCGCCGACCACCGCGCACACGAAGGCTGCGACGGTCAGCATCGAGCGGAGGTGGTTCCAGACGACCCAGCGCTTCTCGAACGCCTCCCTCAGCAGTGACGGCTCACCGGAGCCACCCTCGAGGGCATCGTTCAACGGGATGTTGACGGCTCCCGTCACGACGAACGCACCGACCACGTAGAGCACCAGCGCGGCGATCAGCCACGGTCGGGCATCCGCGACCCACGACGTCACCAGGGCGGCCGTCAGAGCCACGGCGGCACCCCCGAAGACCACCGCGAAGACCGGGTTGAGGATCGCCGCGTTGATCGCCCGCATCGAGGCCACGAATGCCTGGTCGTCGACCCGCCGAAGCCCCGGCATCACGACGTACGAGAACGTCGCGAACAACCCCGCGGAGAGGCCCGTCAGGACGACGGCAACGACGACGATCGCACCAGCCATGGCGCCATCACATCACGCGGCGTCCACCTCGTGCGGTCAGTACGACGTCTCGTCGGTCGCGCCTGACGACGCGGTGCCGGTCTCGCGGGCTGCTGCGTCGTCGAGGATGGTCGCGGTGGCGCTGGTGCCGAACCGCGTGACGCCGAGCTCGCGCATCTCGAGCAGGGTGTCGAGCCCGCGCACGCCTCCGGACGCCTTGACCTGCACGGCATCGCTCACCGCACCGCGCATGAGCGTGAGGTGCTCGATCGTCGCCCCTCCCCCGGCGAATCCGGTGGACGTCTTGACGAAGGCGGCCCCAGCACGCTCGGCCGCCTCGCAGCCGGCGACGATCTCGGCATCGCTCAGGTAGGCCGTCTCCAGGATGACCTTGACGACGTGCTCGCCCGACGCCATGACGACGGCACGGATGTCCGCCTCGACATCGTCGACCATGCCGCTGCGCAGACGTCCGATGTTCAGCACCATGTCGAGCTCGAGCGCTCCGTCGTCGAGCGCCTGCACCGCCTCGGCGACCTTCGCCTGGGTGCTCGTGGTGCCGTGAGGGAAGCCGATCACGGCGCACACCGCGACGCCACTGCCCTCGAGGACCTCGTACGCGTGCGAGACGTCGCTGGGGCGCACGCACGCGCTGAAGACGCCGTAGCGGGCGACCAGCTCGAGCTGCGCGTCCACCTCGGCTCGCGTGAGCTCCGGCTTGAGGATGGCGTGGTCGATGGTCGCGGCGATCTCGGCGGCGGTCACGTTCGAGGACATGGGGTCCATCCTAGGCAGGACCGTCACCCCGGTGGCCCCCGTCTATCCTCGTGCGGTGGCCGCATCCTCGGGAGTCGTGATCGTCGCCGGGCCGTCCGGGTCGGGCAAGTCGCACCTCGCGGCCCGCCTCGGCTGGCCGGTGCTGCGCCTCGACGACTTCTACCGCGACGCCGATGCTCCCGAGATGCCGCGGTCGAGCCTCGGCATCGTCGACTGGGACCACCCCGGCTCGTGGGACGCCGTCGCGGCGGTCGGCGCCATCGCCGAGCTGTGCGCGTCGGGCACCGCCGAGGTGCCCGTGTACGACATCGCCACGAGCCGGCGCACAGGGTCGCAGGAGCTGGACGTGCCGTCGGGCCGGTTCATCGCCGAAGGACTGTTCGCGCCGGTGATCGTCGACGCCTGCCGCGAGGCGGGGCTGCTCGACGTCGCGATCTGCCTGCGGCGCCACCGCGTCGTGACCTTCGGGCTGCGGCTGTTCCGCGACCTGCGCGAAGGTCGCAAGTCGCCGTGGGTGCTGGTGCGGCGCGGCTGGCGACTCATGCAGGACGAGCCCCGCATCGTGGCCGAGGCCGTCGCGCACGGGTGCACGCCGATGACACCTGGGCAGGCCAGGCAGATGCTGGCGGGCTGACGTCCGCCCTCAGCGAACATCGGGCAGCCCGCGGAACAAGGCCCTCGTCCTCCAGGTTGAGCCCATCAGACTCAACTTGGAGGAAGCATCGTGAGCACACTGCAGCAGTTCCCCGTCCTGGCCCTCGAGGACGTCGTCGTCCTGCCGGGCATGGTCGTCCCGATCGAGCTCGACGACGCCGCACGCGCCGCCGTCGACGCAGCCCGCACCAGCAACGACGACCGGCTGCTCGTGGCTCCGCGCCTCGAGGACCGCTACGCGACGCACGGCGTCATCGCCACGATCCAGCAGGTCGGCCGCCTCCCCGGCGGCGGCCCCGGTGCCGTGCTCCGCGCCGAGCAGCGCGCGCACATCCAGGGCGGCGTCACCGGCCCCGGTGCGGCGCTCTGGGTCGAGGCCGAGCTCGTCGAGGACGTCGAGCCCACGGAGGCCGTCCTCGACCTCGGACGCGACTACAAGGGCCTGCTCGTCACGATCCTGCAGAAGCGCAACGCCTGGCAGGTCATCGACTCGGTGCAACGGCTGACCGATCCCGGCCAGCTCGCCGACACCGCCGGCTACGCCTCCTACCTCGAGAACGAGCAGAAGCGACAGCTGCTCGAGACCGAGGACGTCGGCGAGCGGCTCACGCTGCTGATCGGCTGGGCGCGCGACTACCTCGCCGAGGCCGACGTCAACGAGAAGATCTCCGAGTCGGTGCAGGAGAGCATCGACAAGAACCAGCGCGAGTTCGTGCTGCGTCAGCAGCTCGCCGCGATCCGCAAGGAGCTCGGCGACGACGAGCCCGAGGACACCAAGGACTACCGCGAGCGCGTCGAGGAGGCCGATCTGCCCGACGACGTCCGCAAGGCGGCACTGCGCGAGGTCGGCAAGCTCGAGCGCGGCAGCGACCAGAACCCCGAGGCGGGCTACATCCGCACGTGGCTCGACACCGTCCTCGAGCTTCCCTGGGGTGTCACGACCGACGACAGCGCCGACATCGCGGCAGCTCGTGCGGTGCTCGACGCCGACCACCACGGCCTCGACGACGTGAAGGACCGCATCGTGGAGTATCTCGCCGTGCGGGCCCGTCGCAGCGAGCGCGGCATGGAGGTCGTCGGCGGACGCGGATCGGGTGCCGTGATGGCCCTGGTCGGTCCTCCCGGCGTCGGCAAGACCTCACTCGGCGAGAGCGTCGCCCGTGCGCTCGGACGCACCTTCGTCCGCGTCGCCCTGGGCGGCGTGCGCGACGAGGCCGAGATCCGCGGCCACCGGCGCACCTACGTCGGCGCGCTCCCCGGCCGTCTGGTCAGGGCGATCGGCGAGGCCGGCTCGATGAACCCCGTCGTGCTGCTCGACGAGATCGACAAGGTCGGTGCCGACTACCGCGGCGACCCCGCCGCGGCGCTGCTCGAGGTGCTCGACCCGGCGCAGAACCACACGTTCCGCGACCACTACCTCGATCTCGACCTCGACCTGTCCGACGTGCTGTTCCTGGCCACCGCCAACGTCGTCGAGCAGATCCCCGAGGCCCTGCTCGACCGCATGGAGCTCGTCCAGCTCGACGGCTACACCGAGGACGACAAGGTGCAGATCGCGAAGCAGTACCTGGCGCCCCGCCAGCTCGAGCGCGCGGCACTGACCGCCGACGAGGTCACGGTCACCGACGAGGCCCTGCGCCAGATCGCGGCGTCGTACACCCGCGAGGCCGGCGTGCGGCAGATGGAGCGGTTGCTGGCCAAGGTGTTCCGCAAGGTCACCACGAAGCTGGCCGACCCCGAGGTCACTAGGCCCGTCGTGGTGGACGACGCAACCCTCGTCGACTTCGTCGGACGTCCTCGGTTCGTCCCCGAGGTCGAGGAGCGCACGGCGGTGCCGGGCGTCTCGACGGGTCTCGCGGTGACCGGGCTCGGCGGCGACGTGCTGTTCATCGAGGCCAGCGCCTACGCCGGCGAGCGCAACCTGGCCATCACCGGACAGCTCGGCGACGTCATGAAGGAGTCGGCGCACATCGCGCTGACGTACGTCCGGTCGCACGCCGCCGAGATCGGCATCGACCCGGCGACCCTCGAGCGGTCGATCCACCTACACGTGCCGGCCGGCGCGGTGCCGAAGGACGGCCCGTCCGCGGGCGTCACGATGGTCACGGCGCTGACGTCACTGGCGCTCGGACGCAACGTACGAGCCGATGTGGGCATGACCGGCGAGGTCACGCTGAACGGACGCGTGCTGCCGATCGGCGGTGTCAAGCAGAAGCTCATGGCGGCTCAGCGCGCCGGGCTGAAGACCGTCTTCATCCCAGCACGCAACGAGGTCGACCTGGCCGACGTCCCGGACGAGGTGCTGGCCGAGCTGGACGTCCGTCCGGTCGCGGACGTCGCCGACATCCTGGCCTACGCCCTGGAGGACGCAACGTCCGAGCGAAGCGAGCAAGCCGCCTGACCGCTGGGCCTGACGTTTCTGCAGACACGCCGTCGGCGTGTCGGTCAGAACGTCAGGCCCATCAGGCGAGGGCGGCGTAGCCCGGCTTGATGACGTCGTCGATGAGCGCCAGGCGCTGGTCGAAGGGCAGGAAGGCGCTCTTCATGGCGTTGATCGTGAACCAGCGGATGTCGCCGAGGTCGTAGCCGAAGGCGTCGACCAGCAGCTGGAACTCGCGGGTCATCGACGTGCCGCTCATCAGCCGGTTGTCGCAGTTGACCGTGACCCGGAAGCCGAGGTCCTTCAGCCTGCCGATGGGGTGGTCGGCGATCGACGTCATGCCGGGAACAGCGTGCGTCTGCAGGTTGGACGACGGGCACATCTCCAGCGGGATGCGCCGGTCGCGGATGTACGCGGCGAGGTCGCCGAGCACGGGCCCACCCGGGGCGTCCCAGTCGATGTCGTCGACGATGCGCACGCCGTGGCCGAGTCGCTCGGCCCCGCAGCGCTGGATCGCCTGCCAGATCGACGGCAGCCCGAAGGCCTCACCGGCGTGGATCGTGAAGTGGGCGTTCTCGCGCCGCAGGTACTCGAAGGCCTCGAGGTGCAGGATCGGCGGGAAGCCGTCCTCGGCGCCCGCGATGTCGAAGCCGGCGACGCCCCGCGAACGGTACTCGACGGCGATCTCGGCGATCTCCATGCCGCGCTTGGCGTGCCGCATGGCCGTGAGCAGCTGACCCACCACGATCGGATGCCCCAGCGACTCGGCCTCGGCCCGGCCCTCGTCGATGCCGGCCTGGACGGCCTCGACCGCCTCGCGCAGCGAGAGCCCGGCCGACTGGTGCTGCTCAGGCGCCCACCGCAGCTCGGCGTAGACGCATCCGTCGGTGGCGAGGTCGACGACCGACTCACGAGCCACGCGCGCGAGGTCCTCGGGCCGCTGCATGACCGCCACGGTGTGGACGAACGTCTCGAGATAGCGCACCAGCGAGCCCGAGCTGGACGCCTCCTCGAACCAGGCCCCGAGCGCCTCGGCGCCGTCGGCCGGCAGGTCGTGCCCGATCTCGGCGGAGATCTCGACGATCGTGGCGGGGCGGACCCCGCCGTCGAGGTGCTCGTGGAGGGCGACCTTGGGGGCGTTCTTGATCTGATCGGAAGTCGGATTCACCCCGTCATCGTGTCACGACGCCATGAGCAGCGTGACGGTCTCGGCGACGCAGGCGGGCTTGTCGTTGCCGCGGATCTCGATGGTGTGCTGCAGCGTGACCTGCTGACCCTTCTCGATGTCGGTGACGTCGAGCATCGCGACGCTGCTGCGGACCTTCGACTTCACCGTGACGGGCGAGACGAACCGCACCTTGTTGAGGCCGTAGTTGACGCGGGCCATGTCGCCGGCGAAGGCGAAGACCTGCGCGCCGAGGAACGGGATGAGCGACAGTGTGAGGTAGCCGTGGGCGATCGTCGCGCCGAACGGGCCACCGGCCGCGCGCTCGGGGTCGACGTGGATCCACTGCCGGTCGCCGGTCGCGTCGGCGAACATGTCGATGCGGTCCTGCGTGATGCCGATCCACTCGCTGACACCCAGCTCCTCCCCCGCAGCCTGGGCGATCTCGGTGCTGTTGTTGAACATGCGCATCGTTCGAACCTAACCGATCCGGTCGACGACCACACCCGTCGTGCCGCCGAACACCTCTCCGATGTCGTACCCGCCGTCCAGGGCGGCCGTCGCGCGCTCGAACCGCTCGGGCGTGTCGGTGTGCAGCGTCAGCAGGGGCTGGCCCGCCGTGACGGCGTCGCCGGGCTTGGCGTGCATCACGACGCCGGCCGCGGCCTGCACCTGCTCGCCGGGTCGCGACCGTCCTGCTCCGAGGCGCCAGGCCGCGACGCCGACGCTCAAGGCGTCGAGGCGGGTGAGCACGCCTGACGCGGGGGCCGTGACGACGTGGGTCTCCTTGGCCACCGGCAGCGCGGCGTCCGGGTCTCCGCCCTGAGCCGCGATCATGCGCCTCCAGACGTCCATGGCCGCACCCGAGGCCAGGACGTCGGCCGGGTCCTTGTCGTCCCGCCCAGCGGCGGAGAGCATCTCGCGCGCCAGCGCCACGGTCAGCTCGACGACATCGGCCGGCCCACCACCGGCCAGCACCTCGACCGACTCGGCGACCTCGCAGGCGTTGCCGGCCGTGAGGCCGAGCGGGGTCGACATGTCGGTGAGCAGGGCGACGGTGCGCACGCCCGCGTCGGTGCCGAGGGCCACCATGGTCTCGGCGAGCTCACGCGCCTGGTCGAGGTCCTTCATGAAGGCGCCCGATCCCGCCTTGACGTCGAGCACCAGCGACCCGGTGCCCTCGGCGATCTTCTTGCTCATGATCGAGCTGGCGATCAGCGGGATCGCCTCGACGGTGCCCGTGACGTCGCGCAGCGCGTAGAGCTTCTTGTCGGCCGGGGCGAGGCCAGCGCCTGCCGCGCAGATGACGGCGCCGACGTCCTCGAGCTGAGTCATCATCTCGTCGTTGGTCAGGGCGGCGCGCCACCCGGGGATGGCCTCGAGCTTGTCGAGCGTCCCGCCCGTGTGTCCCAGACCGCGCCCGGACAGCTGCGGGACGGCCACGCCGCACGCCGCCACCAGCGGGGCGAGCGGCAGGGTGATCTTGTCGCCGACACCGCCGGTCGAGTGCTTGTCGGACGTCGGCCACGACAGCGACGAGAAGTCCATCCGCTCACCGCTGGCGATCATCGCGCCCGTCCAGCGGCTGATCTCGCGTCGGTCCATGCCGTTGAGCAAGATGGCCATGGCCAGCGCGGCCATCTGCTCATCGGCGACGACGCCTCGGGTGTACGCGTCGACGACCCAGTCGATCTGGGGGTCGGTCAGGGCGTGCCGGTCGCGCTTGGCGGCGATGACCTCGACGGCGTCGAACGCCTCGGTGCTGGTGGAACCTGTCATGGGGACCTCCGGGGTCAGGATGAGACGGGGATGCGCTCGTAGCCGCGCAGCACCCAGGTCGGGCGACGCGGCGACTCGCCCGCGAGCGTCAGCGCGGGGAACCGGTCGAGCAGGGCACGGATGCTGATCTGCAGCTCGAGGCGGGCCAGCGGAGCGCCCAGGCAGAAGTGCAGACCCATGCCGAAGCCGACGTGGGGATTGGGGTCGCGGCCGACGTCGAAGGCGTCGGCGTCGGCGAAGACCGCGGTGTCGCGGTTGGCCGAGCCCATCAGGCACGCGATCTTCTCGCCCGACCGCACCAGCGGCCCGGAGACCTCGACGTCGGACGTCGCGGTGCGCTCGAACAGCTGGAGGGGCGCGTCGTAGCGGATGAGCTCTTCGAGCGCCGTCTCGACCGACACGTCGCCCGACACGATGCGCTGCATCTGGTCGGGGTGCTCGAGCAGCGCGTGGAACCCGTTGCCGAAGACGTTGACCGATGCCTCGTGGCCCGCGTTGAGCAGCAGGACGACCGACGCGACCAGCTCGTCGTCGCTGAGCTTCGAACCCTCGTCGCGCGCCTCGATGAGATCGGTGATCAGGTCGTCGCCCGGTGACGAGCGCCGCTGCTCGACGACGTCACGGACGTAGTCGGAGAATGCCGTGCTGGCCTCGATCGCGGCTGACTTGGTCACCTCGCCGACGCCCGGCTCGTACATGTGAACGATGGCCTGCGACCAGTCGCGCAGCTTCGCGTGGTCGTCGCGGGGCACGCCCAGCAGGTCGGCGATGACGTACACCGGCATGGGCTCGGCGTAGTCGCCAAGCAGGTCGAACGGCTCGCCGTCAGGCAGGTCATCGACCATCGAGGCGGCCAGCGACTCGATACGTGGACGCATGCGCTCGACGTGCCCGCGGCCGAAGGCTGCCGCGACCAGGCGACGCAACCGCGTGTGCGTCGGGGGCTCATTTTCCATCATCTGGTTGCGGTGCAGGGCGTTGAACGGCTCCATCTGCGAGGCCGGCTCCCAGTCGGTCCACAGGCGTCCGAAGGCGCGGTTGCGCAGCACCTGGCTGACCGAGTCGTGCGTCGTGGCGAGCCACGTGCCCATCGGCTCGTGCCACAGCACCGGACCGGTCTCGCGCAGCGACGCCAGCACCGGGTAGGGATCGTCGATGAAGGCCGGAGCCCCGGGGTCGAGCTGCACCGCGTACTGCGTCACGTGGCGCCTCCGGCTGACCGATCCTTCTGCGTTCGTGTAGCTGCAGCTACGCCAACGCTGACGAATTCGTCAGCGTCCCCACGAATGTCGCTGCGCTTGCGCCGCTGGGACGACGCAAACGCCGAAAGATCGGTCGGCATGCGGGGGGTCACTCCGCGACCGGGTCGGACGTCCCGGAGCGCCCCTCCGCGAGGTCGCTCGCGTCGAAGGCGTCGGGGAGGACGACGTCCATGGTCTTGACGCCGCTCGGCGTCATGAGCTGCAGACCGGGCCCGCCGTTCTCCCACAGCAGCTGACGACAGCGACCGCACGGCATGAGGGCGGTACCGCGCGAGTCGACGCACGCCACGGCGACCAGCCGACCGCCGCCGGTGGAGTGCAGGGCCGACACCATGCCGCACTCGGCGCACAGCGCGACGCCGTAGGCGGCGTTCTCGACGTTGCAGCCCAGGACGACACGCCCGTCGTCGACCAGGCCCGCGACACCGACCTTGTAGCCCGAGTACGGGGCGTAGGCGCGACCCATGACCTCGGTGGCGTACTTGGTCAGCGCCGCCCAGTCGACCGGGTCGTCCGGCCCGTTGATGCCCAGTGTCCCCACGCTCGTCGCCATCAGCCGGCACTCCCTCGTCGATACGACTTGCCATCAGCGGCCGGCATGCGCAGCCTCTGCGCCCCGAGCGCCAGCACGAACATCGTGGTGACGTACGGCGTCATGACGGTGAACTCGCGCGGGACGCTGTCGGTGAGCA
>JBEVGQ010000374.1:0-4238 GCA_040511655.1 Aeromicrobium sp.
CCGGCAGGCCCATGGTCTCGCCGGGGACGACGTCGTAGGGCTCAGCGCGTGGCGATGGCCTCGGCGAAGGCGAGGATGCGCCGGGCGTCGCGCACGTGGAGCTCCTCGACCATGCGGCCGTTGAACGTCACGACACCCTGACCGGCGGCCTTGGCCTCCTCGAACGCGCTGATCATGTCGTGAGCGTGGGCGATGTCGTCGTCGGACGGCGCGAAGGCCACGTTGGCCGGCTCGACCTGGGACGGGTGGATCAGGGTCTTGCCGTCGAAGCCCATCTCGCGCCCCTGCCGGGCCTCGGCCTCGAAGCCCTCGAGGTTCTTCACGTCGTTGTAGACGCCGTCGATGATGACCTTGCCGGTCGCGCGGGCGGCCAGCAGCGACAGTGACAGCGCCGTGAGCACCACCGGGTTGCGCCCCGGCACGTGCAGGCCGAACGTCTCGTTGACGACGTCGTTGGTGCCCATGACGATGACCGTGAGCCGCTCGTGCGCGGCGCAGATCTCCTCGGCGTGCAGCAGCGCACCGGGAGTCTCGATCATGGCCCACAGCTGGGTCGTCTCGGGGGCACCGGCTGCCTCGAGCGCCGCGACGAGCTGCAGCACCTCGGCGGCCGAGCCGACCTTCGGCACCAGGACGGCGTCGGGCCCGGCGGCGGCCGCGGCCGCGATGTCGTCGTCGTGCCACTGCGTGCCGATGCCGTTGACACGGATGGCCAGCTCGCGATGGCCGTACTCGCCCGACTGGACGGCCGCGCACACGCGGTCGCGGGCCTCAGGCTTGCTGTCGGGTGCGACGGCGTCCTCGAGGTCGAGGATCAGGGCGTCGGCGTCGATGCCCTTGGCCTTCTCGAGGGCGCGCTCGTTCGCGCCGGGCATGTAGAGGACGGAGCGGCGGGGGCGCAGGGCGGTGCTTGTCACATCGGTCATGGTGCGTCCTTCAGGGGTCTGGTCTCAGAGGTCGTAGGCGGCGGCGAGCTCGGGATCGCGCTCGGCGAGCGCCTTGGCCAGGTCGAGCATCACGATGCACTGCTTGCACGATGCGTCGTCCTCCATCTTGCCGTTGATCATGACGGCACCGGAGCCGTCGCCCATGGCCTCGACGACCTCCTTGGCGTGCGCGACGTCGGCGGGGTCGGGGGAGAAGACCTTCTTGGCGATGTCGATCTGCACGGGGTGCAGGCTCCACGCGCCGACACAGCCGAGCAGGAACGCGTTGCGGAACTGGTCCTCGCAGGCCACGACGTCCTTGATGTCACCGAACGGGCCGTAGAACGGCAGGATGTCGTTGCCCGCACACGCGTCGACCATGCGGGCGATCGTGTAGTGCCACAGGTCCTGCTGGTACGTGGTGCGCCCCTGTGTGAGGTCGTCGCCGGTGGGGTCCTGACGCACGAGGTAGCCGGGGTGCCCGCCGCCGACACGGGTCGTCTTCATGCGACGCGACGCGGCGAGGTCGGCCGGGCCGAGCGAGATGCCTTGCATGCGCGGGCTGGCCGCGGCGATCTCCTCGACGTTGGTCATGCCCTCGGCAGTCTCGAGGATCGCGTGCACGAGGATCGGCCTCGTGATGCCGGCGCGCGCCTCGAGCTGGGCCAGGATGCGGTCGATGTAGTGGATGTCCTGGGCGCCCTCGACCTTGGGCACCATGACGACGTCGAGCTTGTCACCGATCTCGGTCACCAGCGTGATGAGGTCGTCGAGCGCCCACGGCGAGTCGAGGCTGTTGATGCGGGTCCAGAGCTGTGTGTCTCCGAAGTCAGTGGCCTTCGCGATGTCGACGAGGCCCTGACGGGCGGCTTCCTTGTTCTCGGTCTTGATGGCGTCCTCGAGGTTGCCGAGGATGATGTCGACCTTCTTCGCGATGTCCGGCACCTTGGCGGCCATCTTCGGGTTGCTCGGGTCGAAGAAGTGGATCATCCGGCTCGGGCGGAACGGGATGTCCGCGAGGGGCGCGGGGGCGCCGACGGCGAGGGGACGGAGGAAGGCTCGGGGATTGCGCACGCGGGGCATCTCTCGATCGGGAACAGTCGTCGGACGACAAAACTACCGGCCAGTATGTCGGCCGCCACCTCCAGCGTCGGCAAAGCGTGGCGCACGTCTCACCGGGCGTATGGATCGCGTCAAGACGTGTCAGCGTCCCGTCAAGGACGTCGAACGGCGGTCGCGGCGGGTGTGGTGTGGTCGCATGACCTTCGAATCCGCCCTCCTCCTGGTCGTCGTGACCGGGCTGCTGATCTACCTCGTCGCGGCTCTCGTCCGACCCGAGAAGTTCTGAGCCACGATGTCAGACACAGCCTCAGGCCTCCTGACCATCGCCGCCCTCGTCGCGATGCTCGCCGTCGTGTACGTCCCGTTGGGCGACTACATGGCCCGCGCGTTCACGTCCTCCTCGCACACGAGGGTCGAGAAGCGCCTCTACCGACTGGTCGGGGTCGACCCGGACGCCGCCCAGACGTCGCGGTCGTACACGTTGAGCGTGCTCGGCTTCTCGCTGGTCAGCATCGTCGTGCTGCTCGCGATCCTGCTGGGACAGCGTGCTCTGCCGTTCGACCGTGGCATGCCCGGCATGCCCTGGGACATGGGGCTCAACACCGCCGTCTCGTTCGTGACCAACACCAACTGGCAGTCGTACGCCGGTGAGTCGACGCTGGGCTTCGCGGCGCAGATGGGCGGCCTGGCGGTGCAGAACTTCCTTTCGGCCGCGGTCGGCATCGCCGTGGCGGTGGCGCTGCTGCGCGGCTTCATGCGCACCCGGTCGGACGATCTCGGCAACTTCTGGGTCGACCTCGTGCGAGGCACGCTGCGCATCCTGGTGCCGGTCGCCTTCGTGGCGGCGGTGCTGCTGGTCTCGCAGGGTGTCATCCAGAACTTCGCCGACCACACCGTCAACGCCGTGGCGGGCGGCACGCAGGTCGTTCCTGGCGGTCCGGTCGCCAGCCAGGAGGCGATCAAGGAGCTCGGCACCAACGGCGGCGGCTTCTTCAACGCCAACTCCGCGCACCCCTTCGAGAACCCGAACCCCTTCAGCAACCTGGTCGAGATGTTCCTGATCCTCGCTATCCCGATCAGCCTGACCCGGACGGCCGGCACGATGCTGGGCCACCGCCGTCAAGGGCTCGCGATCCTCGGGGCGATGACGGCGCTGATCGGCGCCGCGCTGGCCGTCGCGACGTGGGCCGAGGTCGGCGGCCACTCGCAGGCAGCCCGCCTCGCCGGTGGCGCGATGGAGGGCAAGGAGACCCAGCTCGGCACGTGGGCCTCGGCGATGTTCGGGGTGTTCACGACCGGGACGTCGACGGGCGCGGTCAACGCCTCGCACGACTCGTTCACACCGGCCGGCGGCGGCACGGTGCTGGTCAACATGATGCTCGGCGAGGTGTCGCCCGGCGGTGTCGGCGCGGGCATCTACGGCATCCTCGTCATGGCGATCCTGACGGTCTTCATCGCCGGGCTCATGGTCGGTCGCACGCCCGAGCTGCTCGGCAAGAAGATCGGCGCCAAGGAGATGACGTACGTCGCCCTCTACACCCTGAGCGTGCCGGCGATCGTCCTGGTCGGCGTCGGCACGGCGATCGCCCTCGACGGCACCCCTGGCGTCATGGGCAATCCGGGCGGCCACGGCTTCAGCGAGGTCGTCTACGCCTTCACCTCGGCGGCCAACAACAACGGAAGCGCCTTCGGCGGCATCACCGTGACCTCGCACTTCTTCCAGCTCTCGCTGGCGGCCGCGATGCTGCTCGGCCGGTTCGTGCCGATCGTGCTGGTGCTGGCCCTGGCCGGCTCTCTGGCCAGGCAGGGCAAGGTGCCGACGACTGCCGGCACGCTGCCCACCCACACACCCCTGTTCGCCGGTCTGCTCGTCGGCGTGATCCTGCTGATCACGGGCCTGACGTTCTTCCCGGCGCTCGCGCTCGGACCCCTCGCGGAGGCACTGTCATGACACTCAGCACTCTCTTCTCCCAGCTGCCGGCGGCACTGCGCAAGCTCGACCCCCGCCACCTGTGGCGCAGCCCCGTGATGTTCATCGTCTGGATCGGCTCGGTCATGACGACCGTCATCGCGATCACCGATCCGTCGACCTTCGCCTGGACGATCGCCGTGTGGCTGTGGCTCACCGTCGTCTTCGGCAACCTCGCCGAGGCCGTCGCGGAGGGTCGTGGCAAGGCGCAGGCCGCTTCCCTGCGGGCCGCTCGCACCGACGTCGCGGCCCTGCGGCTGCTGCCGGACGGCACCGAGGAG
>JBEVGQ010000375.1:0-7845 GCA_040511655.1 Aeromicrobium sp.
GTGGCAGCACCAGCAGGGCTTGGGTGCGGAGTACACGAAGCATCGTCTGCCGGTGCAGCTCGTCTACGCCCACGAGTTCGCCCGCGTGGCCGATGCGTACGGCATGGAGAAGCGGGTGCAGGGCTGGTCGCGCAAGAAGCGCGAGGCCTTGATCAGAGGTGACTACGCAGCGCTGCCGAACCTCTCTCGCCGCAGGGGCGGCCGAGAGCTGAGCTGAAGTGCGAGAGGCTCGAGGCCGAGAGGGGGTTTCGAGGCTCGGCCGTGGGCGGCCTCGCACCTCAACCAGCGGGTGGTGCGCCGAGGGGGGATGACATCCGTCATGGGGGAGTCGTGACGGGACGACGAGGGGCGCGGGGCCCGCCGCGACGAGGCTGGAGCCATGAGCACATCCACTCCAGCCGTCCACGTCGACGGCATCGTCAAGCGCTTCGGCGACGTGACCGCGGTCGACCACCTGAGCCTGGATATCCACCCAGGTGAGGTCGTGGCCTTCCTCGGACCCAACGGCGCCGGCAAGACCACGACCGTCGACATGATCCTCGGTCTCACCCGGCCCGACGACGGTGTCGTCGAGGTGTTCGGCGGCGACGCACGTGCCGCCGTCGCCCTCGGGCGGGTCGCCGCCGTGATGCAGAGCGGCGGCCTGCTCAAGGACTTCACCCTCCGTGAGACCGTCGAGCTGACGGCCTCGCTGTTTCGTCCTGCACGTCCCGTCGACGAGGTGCTCGAGCGCGCCGGCATCCTCGACGTCGCCGACCGCCCGGTGGGCAAGGCGTCCGGTGGCCAGCAGCAGAGGTTGCGGTTCGCCCTGGCCCTGCTGCCCGACCCCGACCTGCTGATCCTCGACGAGCCGACGACCGGCATGGACGTCCAGGGCCGGCGCGACTTCTGGAGCGCCATCCGATCCGACGCCGCCCGCGGACGCACGACGGTCTTCGCGACCCACTACCTCGAGGAGGCCGACGCCTACGCCGACCGCATCGTGCTCGTCCGCCACGGCTGTGTGGTGGCCGACGGCACCGCGGCCGAGATCAAGGCGATGGCGTCGGGCCGCACGGTGCGGGCGACACTGCCGGACGCGGACGTCGCGAGCCTCGCCCGGCTCGCGGGAGTCGACGCCGTCGACGTCCGCGGCGACTCGGTGATCCTGCACGGATCGGACAGCGACGCCATCGCGCGTCACCTCCTCGGCCACACCGACGCCCGTGACCTGGAGATCACGTCCCGCAACCTCGAGGAGGCCTTCGTCGCGCTCACGGCCGACGATGCCCCGACCACTGATGCCCCGACCCCTGAGGGAGCCCACGCATGAGCACCGTCGCCACGACCCGAACCGTCCCGCCCTTGGGCGGCTTCTCGCCGACCTTCCTGCGTCTCGAGCTGCGCCGCATGCTGCGCAACAAGCGGGCCGTCATCTTCACGCTGGTGTTCCCGAGCGTGTTCTTCCTGCTGTTCGGCACCGACTCGTCGTACAAGGCAGAGTCGGTCGGGCATGGCAACCGGACGGCCTACATCATGGTCAGCATGGCCGTCTACGGCGCCATGCTCGCCACGACGAGCGGCGGCGCGATGGTCGCGACCGAGCGGGCGCTCGGCTGGAGCCGGCAGCTGCGCCTCACACCCCTGCAGCCCGTCGCGTACGTGGCGATCAAGGTCGCCGTGGCGATGGTGATGGGGCTGGTGTCGATCGTCGCGGTGTTCGTCGTCGGGCACCTCGCCGGGGCAGAGCTTCCGCTCGGACGTCTCGTGCTGTGCGGGGTGCTCGCCTGGGTGTGCACGCTGGTGTTCGCGGCGTTCGGCCTGTTCATGGGCTACCTGCTGCCGAGCGAGAACGTCATGCAGATCCTCGGCCCGGCGCTGGCGCTGCTGTCGTTCGCCGGAGGGCTGTTCGTGCCGCTCGACCAGATGAGCGACGTGTTCGCATCGGTCGCGAAGTTCACCCCCGCCTACGGCGTCGGCGTCATCGCGCGCTCGCCCTTCGGTGAGGACGGCAACGTCGCGCTGGCCGTCCTCAACATCGCGGCATGGGCCGCCGTCTTCGTCGGCGGGGCCGCGTGGCGGATGAGCCGCGACACGCAACGGGTCTGACTAGGCTCATCCCGTGAGCGCGAAGCCCGAGACGTTCGAGGACCGGTCCCGGTGGGGCCGGCTCCTCGGCGCCGGCATCTGGCTGCTGTTCCTCGGCAACCCGCTGCGGCGCCTGCTCGACGAGCGCGACGACCTCGCCCGCATCGGCGGCGTCCTCGCGCTCGGTCTGTTCGTGGTGGTCTACCTGGTCGGCCTGATGCAGGTGGGCAGGGTGCATGCCGAGCGGCGCTACGCCGCCGCGTGGGCCGCCGTCGTGGCCATGGTCGTGCTGACGGCCGTGGTGGTTCCGGGTGCGGGCGACCAGGCGTTGACCTGCCTGGTCTTCGTCGCGGCACTGGCCGTCGCGACCCTTCCCCGGTGGCAGGCGCTGGGCGTCGTCGTGGCGCTGTTCGCGACGACGTCGGTGGTGCCGCTCGTCGTCGACGGCTGGCTGGGCCACGGCAACAACTTCGCGGTCATCCTGGCCTCGGCAGCCGTCTGGTCGTTCCGCCTCGCGTGGCAGCGACAGGCGAGGCTGCTGGCGGCCGAGCGTGACCTGTCCGAGCTCGCGGTCGAGCAGGAGCGCGACCGCATCGGACGCGACCTGCACGACATCTTGGGCCACTCGCTCACGATCATCACGGTCAAGGCCGAGCTGGCCGAGCGACTCATCGACACCGATCCGGACCGCGCACGGGCCGAGCTCGTCGACCTTCAGCGGTTGTCCCGCGACGCCCTCGCCGACGTCCGGTCGACCGCTCGAGGCATCCGCGGCATCTCGCTGCCGGGCGAGATCGCCTCGGCCCGGATGGCCTTGGAGTCGGCCGGGATCCGCCCCGTGCTGCCGACCGTCGCCGACGACGTGCCGTCGCGGTGGCGCGATCTCTTCGCGTGGACGCTGCGCGAGGGCGTCACCAACGTCATCCGCCACAGCGAGGCGTCAGAGTGCGTCGTCGAGGTGTCGTCCGAGCACATCGTGGTGCGTGACGACGGGCGCGGTCCCGCCGACGAGGGTTCTGGCACGGGGCTCGACGGCCTGCGCCAGCGCGCCCGCCTCGCCGGGGCCACCGTGACGACGAGCCCGGGCCCCGGACGTCGCGGCTTCGAGCTGACGGTCACGGTGCCGGCATGACGATCCGGGTGCTGATCGCCGACGACCAGGCGCTGGTGCGCGGCGCGCTGGCGGCGCTGCTGCAGATGGAGGACGACCTCGAGATCGTCGCCGAGGTCTCGCGCGGCGACGAGGTCGTCGACGCGGCGCTGGCCCAGCGCGCCGATGTCGCGCTGCTCGACGTCGAGATGCCGGGCATCGACGGCCTGGCCGCGGCCCGACTGCTGCACGACGCGATGCCGGCGTGCCGGGTGCTGATGGTGACGACCTTCGGACGTCCCGGCTACCTCAAGCAGGCCATGGCGGCCGGCGCGAGCGGCTTCGTCGTCAAGGACACGCCGGCCCGGCAGCTCGCCGATGCCGTCCGACGGGTGCACCAGGGGCTCCGCGTCGTCGACCCGACGCTCGCCGCCGAGTCGTTGACGCAGGGCGACTCGCCGCTCACGGCGCGCGAGGCCGACGTGCTGCAGGCCGCCCGCGACGGCGGCACGGTCGCCGACATCGCGGCCGCGCTGTTCTTGTCGGACGGCACGGTGCGCAACCACCTGTCGAGCGCGATCGGCAAGACCGGAGCGCGCACGCGGGCCGAGGCCGTCCGCGTCGCGGTCGACAACGGCTGGCTCCTCCCGACCTGAGCGAGGCCCGTGGGTCGAGGTGTGAGCGAGCTCTGCGCACTGGGAGGCGCCTCGAGGCCTGGTGAGCTTGGTTTCGAGGCTCAGCCGCGGGCGGCCTCGCACCTCGACCAGCGTTGGGAGCCTGAGACAATGGGGGCATGACCACCGCCACGCTTCCGCGATCGCTGCGGCTCGGCGACCTCGAGGTCGCCACGCCCGTCGTGCTGGCGCCCATGGCCGGGGTCACCAACGCGGCCTTCCGCCAGCTCTGCGCCGAGCAGGGCGCGGGACTGTACGTCTGCGAGATGATCACGTCGCGAGGCATCGTCGAGGGCGACCGGACGAGCCTGGGCATGCTGACGTTCGCCTCCAACGAACAGTTCCGCTCGGTGCAGCTGTACGGCATCGACCCCGACACGATCGGGCGCGCGGTCGAGATCCTCTGCGCCGACCACGGCGTCGACCACGTCGACCTCAACTTCGGCTGCCCCGTGCCCAAGGTGACGCGCAAGGGCGGGGGAGCGGCGCTGCCCTGGAAAGACGTCCTGCTGGGCCAGATCCTCACCTCGGCCGTGTCGGCCGCGGCACCCTACGGCGTTCCCGTGACGATGAAGACCCGCAAGGGCATCGACGACGACCACCTGACGTACCTCGACGCCGGCCGCATCGCGCAGGACACCGGTTGTGCCGCGATCGCCCTGCACGGACGCACCGCGGTGCAGCACTACTCGGGTCACGCCGACTGGGACTCGATCGCCGAGCTCAAGGCGTCCGTCGACATCCCCGTGCTCGGCAACGGCGACATCTGGGAGGCGTCCGACGCGATCCGGATGATCGAGCAGACCGGCGTCGACGGCGTCGTGGTCGGTCGCGGGTGCCTCGGACGTCCATGGCTGTTCCGCGACCTCGCGGCAGCCTTCGCCGGTGAGCCGGTCGTGGGGCTGCCCGTGCTGGGCGAGGTCGCGGCGATGATGCGCCGGCACGCCGAGCTGCTGGGCGACGCGATGGGGGAGGAACGGGGCTGCATCGAGTTCCGCAAGCACATCGCCTGGTACCTCAAGGGCTTCGCCGCGGGCAGCGACATCCGCAAGCAGCTCGGCATGGTCTCGTCGTTCGCGGCTCTCGACGAGCTGCTGGGCCGGCTCGACCCGACCGAGTCCTTCCCGGCCGCCGAGCTGGGCACGCCGCGCGGACGTCAGGGCACACCCAAGCGGGTCGTCGTGCCCGACGGCTGGCTCGACAGCCGCGAGGTCGTGGGCTCGCTCGACCCGCTCGCCGAGGACGCCGTCTCCGGCGGTTGACCCCGCCTCGTCCTGTCGGGATCTGTGACGCCCACGGCGTCACCCATCGGGGGTGTCTGCGTCAGACGCGGGCCGCGCGGGCGCGCTCGAGCTGGGCCAGCATGACCTCGCGAGCCTCGCGCTCGTCGAGGTGACGACCGTCGGCGTCGACGGGCCCCTTGGGCGTGTGCACCTCGACCGTCGCCACGCGGCGGCGCCGTTGCAGGGGTCCCTGGCGCAGCTCGACCGACTGGGTGCGCCGGTGCGGGACGATGCTGGTGGTCTGCTCGATCCAGCCCTCATGGGCCACGAACGACGCGGTGTCGGCGCCCACCCAGCGGAACCGCCAGCCGATCGGTGCGAAGGGCCAGGAACGTCTCGGTGCCGTGATGCGGGGGACCTCGACGCTCGCCGCCGGCATGAGCTCGGCGATGACGGCCGCGGCGAGGGCGCGATCGGCGATCGGCAGCAGCACGGACGACGAGTCGCCGTCCTCGTCATCGCCGTGAGCGGCGTACCCGGCGATGTCGACCTCGAGTCGCTGCCAGCCGAGCCGGCGCCACACGAACGGCTCCTTGACGGCGATGCCCTGCACCCGGTCGACCGGGATGGTCTGGGACGTGCGCGACAGCAGCCCGCGCTCGATGCGCAGGCCTCGCTCGCCCCGCGACAAGGTGAAGTTCCACTGCTGCAGCACGCGACGGGCGACGATCTGCGCGAGCCACGTCGCCAGCGGCACGATGCCCCCGAGCAGCACCACGATGCCGCCGAACCACGTCGCGAGCACCAGCAGGACGATCGATCCCACCGCGGCGAAGGCGAAGTCGAGCGACAGGAGCGTGCCGATCATCACGCGCTCAGGAGGCACCCGCGTGATGATGCTGCGGTGCTCGTCGGGTGCTTGCTCGACGTCGTCGCCGTGGGCGCGTGACAGCAGCACCCGGCGCAGCGCATGGGCATCGGCGAGCTTCAAGAACCTCAGCGACGTGCGCGAGTCCTTGCCGCCGGCCATCTCGATGCGCAGCTCGGCCAGCCCCAGCACCCGCGCTACCAGCGGCTCGGCGATGTCGACCGACTGGATGCGCTCGTAGGGGATGCGCCGCGACGACTTGGTGACGACCCCGGAGTCGATCCGCAGCTCGGTGCCGTCGATGACGTAGCGAGTGAACAGCCACCCGGCGAAGCCCACGACCATGCCCAGCAGCAGGCCGCAGACCAGCGCGATGCCGAGGGCGACGACAGCCGGCACGTCACCCCACGTGTCGCCGGAGAACACCGATCCGAGCAGGCCGAGCACCGCGGCGGCTGCGAACAGCGCTCCCCGGACGACAGCGGTCAGCGGATGGGTGCGGTGTCCCACGGCCTCGACGACGACGTCAGAGCCCGGCGCCACGAGCCTCGCCCAGCTCGGTGAGGCGGTTGCGCAGGCGCGTCGCCTCGGCGGACGCCAGCCCGGGGATGTCCGCGGCGGTCTCGGTGCTGGCGGTGTGCAGCGTGACGGTTGCGATGCCGAAGGCCCGCGCGAGCGGACCGGCCTGGACGTCGACGAACTGCATGCGTCCGTAGGGGATCGCCACGAGGCGCTTGAACATGACGCCCCGCGTCACCAGCAGGTCGTCGGCGTTCTCGGTGTAGCCCCAGCTGCGCTGGTTGCGTCCCGCCCACGCCCAGCCCCACGCGGCGCCGACCAGACCGGCCGCGCCCACGACGCCGCCGATCCAGCGTAGGTCGCCGAGCAGCACCAGCAGTGCGACCCCGGCGAGGATCACGACCCCTGCGGCGGCGCCGATCTCGATGCGGCGCACGGTCGCCAGGCGCGGCGACACCTGGCGCCACGTCCCTGATACCGGGACGAAGAGGTTCTCCATGCGCCGAGCCTAGCCACGCGGCGCAGAGTTGACCGGGCACCGGCCGCGGTGGGAGACTGATAGACGCGGATCGTCGATCCTGCCCCCGTGCTCGGCCCCGTCGAAGCACGCCACCAGCCCACGCTTCATCAAGCCAGCTCGCGGAGAACAGTCATGGCCAAAGCACTTGTCGGATACCTCGGCGGACCCACCTCGACTCAGCTGCAGCAGCACGCCTCGATGCGCCGGCGCATCGCCGACCTCGAGAACGAGGTGCTGCGCCTCAAGATCGAGAACGACGGCCTCCTCGCGGCCCTGCGCGAGCGTGTCGACCTCGTCTCGGCCAGCGACCTGGCCGAGCCCGTCTCGCACTGACACCTGTCGGACGTCGCACGCAGGCGTCGCGCCGCACTAGGGTGGCCCTCGAGCACTGAGTGATGTCAGTCGCCGACCGCCGTAGGAGCCACGTTGTACCTCAAGAGCCTCACCCTGCGTGGCTTCAAGTCGTTCGCGTCGTCGACGACCCTGCAGCTCGAGCCCGGCATCACCGCCGTGGTGGGGCCCAACGGATCGGGCAAGTCCAACGTCGTCGACGCGCTCTCGTGGGTCATGGGCGAGCAGGGCGCCAAGTCGCTGCGCGGCGGCAAGATGGAGGACGTGATCTTCGCCGGCACCGCCGGGCGGCCGCCGCTCGGGCGGGCCGAGGTCACCCTCACCATCGACAACAACGACGGTGCGCTGCCCATCGAGTTCGCCGAGGTCTCGATCACCCGGCGGATGTTCCGCGAGGGCAGCAGCGAGTACGAGATCAACGGCGAGAGCGCCCGGCTGCTCGACATCCAGGAGCTGCTCTCGGACTCCGGCATCGGCCGCGAGATGCACGTGATCGTCGGGCAGGGCCAGCTGGACGCCGTGCTCCAGGCCCG
>JBEVGQ010000376.1:0-3581 GCA_040511655.1 Aeromicrobium sp.
CGAGCCCGGCGACGACGGGCAGCCGCCGACCCAGCGGACGCCAGGTGAAGCCGCTGAAGCGGACCCCACCGGCAGCCACCGGCTAGACCTCGACCGCCTGCTCGCGTCCGACCGGGAACGCGTCGAGCACCCCGGCACGTGCCAGCGCCTGGACGAGGGCCCAGCCGCCCAGGCCGGCGATCACGGCGCCCGACAGCACGAAGAAGCCCAGGTGGGCGAGCTTGTCGCCGGTCGAGAACACGCCTTGGTAGTACGCGCCCCACTCGTAGACCGACTCGATGGCGCCTGCGACGGCGCCCGCGGCGATCGCGACCGGCAGGTTGAAGCGGCGGTACAGCAGGACGGCGACGACCAGCTCGGCACCCAGCCCCTGCCAGAAGCCCGAGGTGATCACGCTCATGCCCCACTCGGTGCCTCCGGGCACCAGGCCCGAGACGGCTGCCGCCGCGATCTCGGTGACCAGCGCCGCACCGGGCTTGCGGATGATGAGGCCGCCGACGACACCGGCGAGCAGCCAGGGCCCGCCGAGCAGGCCGGCACTCGGCGGATAGCTGAAGACTGCGAGGCCGCTGAGCCCCGCGTAGGCCTTGCCCCAGGCCCAGAAGGTGACGCCCAGCGTCACCGCCAGGGTGGTGATGGTGACCAGGTCGATCGTGCGATAGCGCACGTCGAACCCCGTCGTGGACGCGGTGGCAGAACTCATCGTGACTCCCTTCGCCGGTACTAACCGGTGCAGGTTCAAGGGTCTGCGGCGGATCCGCACTCTCAGCGCCCTCTGCGGTGGCGCTCCCCTGTCGTGTGCGACGAGCGTACCGCCGCGGCCGGGACGACGCACGAGTCGGGCTCGCTCAGCGGCCCGTGAGACGGTCGCCCAGCCGGGCGAGGCGGCTCGGACGCGCGAGGCCGCGCCCCTCGCGACGGTCGGCCTCGCGGTAGAGGCCGTACATGGCCCGCACTCCCAGCCATCGGAACGGCTCGGGCTCCCACCGTCGGACCGGCCGGTCGACCCAGGGCAGGTGGGTCAGGTCGGTGTCGCGACCCAGCGCCAGGTCGGCCAGCGTGCGACCGGCGAGGTGCGTGGTGGTGAGCCCGCTTCCGACGTACCCGCCGGCCCACCCCAGCCCCGTGGACGGGTCGAAGCTGACGCTCGCGCACCAGTCGCGCGGGACACCCAGCACGCCGCACCAGGCGTGCTCGATGCTGGCCGAGCGCGTGGCCGGGAACATCCCGTGCAGGATCCCGGTCAGCGATGCGACGGTCCAGTCCTGCGTCTGACCGTCGACGTCGGTGCGCGACCCGAAGCGGTACGGGATGCCGCGACCACCCAGGGCGATGCGCCCGTCCGCCGTCCGTTGGGCGTAGCAATAGGCGTTGGCGTTGTCGCCCAGCAGCTCGGCACCCGACCACCCGATGTCGTCCCACACGGCATCGGACAGCCGCTCGGTCACGATCATCGCCGAGTTCATCGGCAACCACGACCGTCGCTGACCGGGGAGGGACGCCGTGTAGCCCTCGAGGCAGCGCAGCACCCGCGGCGCACGCACCCGGCCGCGGCTCGTCGTGACGACGCCCGGCTCGATGCGCGTGACCCGGGTGCGCTCAAGGATGCGGACGCCGCGACGCTCGGCAGCATCCGCGACACCCGCGACCAGCTTGGCCGGCTGCACCCGCGCGCAGTGCGGGCTGAACACCCCGCCGAGCGCGCCCTCGACCCGCAGCCGCTCGCCGACCTGCTCGGAGGTCAGCTCGGTCTGGTGATCGGCGCCGATCCCCCACGCGAGGTCGTCGGCGAGGCCCTCCCGCATCCGGACGAGCTGCGCCGGCGAGCGGGCGACGTACAGCACTCCGTTCTTGACGACGTCGGCGTCGATGCCCTCGGACCGGCAGACCTCCAGGACGTCGTCGACCGCGTGCTCCATCGCGGACACGAGTGCCGTGACGCCCTCCCGTCCGTGCGTCGCTCCGTACCGCTCCTTGCTGCCGGACAGCTCGGCAGACAGCCACCCGCCGTTGCGTCCGGACGCACCGAATCCGACGAACTCGGCCTCGAGCACGACGACGTCGAGCGTCGGGTCGAGGCCGGCCAGGGCGTAGGCCGTCCAGAGCCCGCTCAGCCCTCCGCCGACGATGCACACGTCGCAGTCGAGGTCGCCGTCGAGCGCCTCGCGCGGCGCGGGCCGGCCGACCTGGTGCCACCAGAAGGAGAGGTCGCCGTTGATCACGTCCTCATGCTGGCACGGTCGGGGCGCACCGTCCGTCACGTCCGGTAGGACAGAATGTGGGCATGTCCGTGCGTACCCCTGACCCGAATCCCGGCTGGCTCCCCGATTTCGCGCTCGACGAGACCCGCGCCCGCGTGCCGATCCTGTACGTCGAGGCCGTCCCGGTCCGGGTCGACTCGCACGGCACCGTCGAGCACATCGGCGTCCTGCTGCGCGGCTCGTCCACCACCGGCGCGATGACGCGAACCCTCGTCTCGGGGCGGGTGCTGCACGGCGAGTCGGTGCGCGACGCGCTGCTGCGCAACCTCGAGAAGGACCTCGGCCCCACCGCGTTCCCGCAGCTGCCGACGTCGATCGTCCCGTTCACGGTCGCCGAGTACTTCCCGTTCCCGGGCGTCACACCTCTCCACGACCCGCGCCAGCACGCGGTCGCGCTCGCGTACGTCGTGCCGGTCACGGGCGAGTGCAACCCGCGCCAGGACGCGCTCGAGCTGACGTGGCTCACGCCCGAGGAGGCTGCGCACCCCGACGTGCTGGCCGACATGGAGGGCGGCCGCGGCACCCTGCTCAAGCAGGCCCTCGCGCACCTGGGCGTCCTCAGCGCCTGACCCCGCCTGGTCCTGCCCGTCCCACGGAGGCGGTGCGCTGGCGTCCACTGTCCCCGCCGAAGTGGACGCCAACGCACCGTCTCTGCCTGCGGGAGGAGTAGTCTGCATCCTGAGACGATTCGTATCAGGATGTGGACATGACGCAGACGCGGACCCCCGACAAGTGGCTGATGCTCGCCATCTCGATGCTGGGCCAGGTCGGCGGGACGGTCTTCGTCAACGGCGCACCGTTCCTGATCCCGTTCCTGCGCGACGACCGTGGGCTCTCGCTGCGCGAGGCCGGCGTGGTCGTCGCCGCACCGTTCGTCGGCGTCATGGTGTCGCTCGTCGTGTGGGGACTGATCGTCGACCGCATCGGCGAGCGCCTCTCGCTGACCATCGGGCTCGCGATCGTCACGGCCGGTGCCGTCGGCGCGGCACTCTCGTCGTCCCTCACGGCGATGGGCCTGTGGTTCCTGCTCGGCGGCATCGGCGCGGGCAGCACCAACTCGGCGAGCGGACGGGTCGTGGTCGGATGGTTCCCGCCCGATCGCCGCGGCACCGCGATGGGCATCCGCCAGACCGCTCTCCCCCTGGGCGTCGGCACGGCCGCCCTGCTCGTGCCGAACGTCGTCGAGGCCGAGGGCCTGCGCGCGACCCTGCTCATCGTGGCCGGCATCGCCCTCGCCGCCGCGGTGCTGTGCGCCACGCTGGTCGTCGACCCGCCGAGGCCGACCCGGGCCGAGGCGGCCGACACCGGCCAGCTCGACAA
>JBEVGQ010000377.1:0-6802 GCA_040511655.1 Aeromicrobium sp.
GCGTGCTGGAACGTCAGCTGCGGGCAGCGGGAGCCGCATGTCCGGCGTGCAGGCGTGCAAAGTCCGAAGGATCGTCACGATGCCGGTGACGACGCCGCTGAGCACGGGGCCGGCCCCGAGGCGCCCTTTCCAAAGTGCGGCGCCTGCTAGCGCGCCAGCCAGCAGCACGACGACAGCGGCAACGCGTCGCGGTGAGTCGGCCGTGACATCCTTGATGGCGATGAATCGGGCGGTCGCTGCCTGGATGCCCATCGCCGCTCCGAGGATCGTCGTGATCGAGACACCGACGGCCTCGGTCCAGGTGCGGCGGTCTCGAGCACCCGTCCTCCGATGGTGGCCCCGACCAGGAAGCCGGCCAGCGCGAGGAGAGGACGGAGGGCGTGACCTGCGCGACTACCTCGGCGCGGTGGCCGGGCCTGGCGACGGAGCGTCCGCAACGAGTTCGCGGCACTGCCGGCGAAGCAGTTCGTGGGGTGGCGGGCCACCCGGCCGACCTGCCAGTAGGTTGGCCGGGTGAGCTCCGTCAACGTCCGCGTCCCCGCCAAGATCAACCTGTGTCTGGGCGTCGGACCGGTGCGCGACGACGGCTACCACCCCTTGGCGACGGTCTACCAAGCCGTCGACCTTCACGACGAGGTGCGCGCGACCGTACGGGACGACGACCAGATCACGGTGACGGTGCATTCCGAGCTCGACGCCCGCAGCGAGGTGGCGGTGGTGCCCGAGGGCGACGACAACCTGGCGGTCAAGGCGGCACGGCTGTTGCGCGAGCGAGCGGGCGTGTCCAGCGGTGTCGACCTGGCGATCCGCAAGGTCATCCCGGTGGCAGGTGGCATGGCGGGCGGCTCGGCGGACGCGGCCGCGGCGCTCGTCGCGTGCAACGAGGCGTGGGGGACGGGTCTGACCCGGCCGGCGCTCGAGGTGCTGGCGGCGCGGCTGGGCAGCGACGTCCCGTTCCTGCTGCACGGCGGCAATGCCGTCGGCGGCGGACGCGGCGAGACGGTGAGCCCGGTGCTGGCCCGCGGCTCCTACCACTGGGTGTTCGCGATGGCACACGAAGGACTGTCGACCCAGGCCGTCTTCGCCGAGTTCGACCGTCTCAACGGCGGAGCAGACGTGCCTGATCCCGCGGTGCCGGACGCGCTGCTGGCGGCCCTGCGCGCCGGCGACGCCGAGGCGCTCGGCGCGGCGCTCTCGAACGACCTCACCGAGGCGGCGCTCTCGCTGCGACCCGAGCTGGAGGACACCCTCGGCATCGGCATCGAGGCCGGCGCGCTCGGAGCCATCCTGTCGGGGTCGGGCCCCACGGCCCTGTTCCTGGCGAACGACGAGTCGCACAGCCTCGACATCGCCTTCGCGCTCAGCAGCGCGTCGGGCTGCGCCGACGTCGTGCAGTCCCGCGGTCCGGTGCCCGGCGCCCGGGTGGGCTGACGGCCCCGCAGTGCGCGGGACCGGCGATGAGGGATTGCGGTAGCGCTAGTTGCCGAAACCGCTCATCGTCGGTCGTTCAGCCGACGTGGCGGAGACGATCGACCATGCGCGCGAGCTGGTCGACGACGGTGTCGCCCTCGTGCCTCACCGCGAACGACGTGAAGACCAGCAGCCGGCGTCCGCCGATCACGATCTCGTTGCTGCGCGTGACATCGGCGTCGCAGTGGCCGAGCTGCTGGTGCTGCGTGCCGTGGACCTCGACGGCAAGCCTGAGGCCTTCCCACTCGACGTCGAGGTAGAAGTGGCCGTCGGGGCCCTCGACGCGTCGCTGCCGCGTGGGTCGGGGCAGCCCGGCGCGCACCCGCAAATCGTCGAAGTCGCGCTCGGGCAACGAGGCGATGCCGCCCGTGCCGTCGAGGATCGATTCTCGGATCAGGCCGCGCCGGCGACACGCTCCGCGCCGGTCGAGCGCCTCGTGCAGGTGGGCAGCGCTCACCAGGCCCTGCTGCATGCCGGCCAGGACGACGGCCCGCGCGAGCCGGTCGGAGCTGCTCCAGCTGGCGGCGTCGATCAGGCTGCGTGCCGGCCGTGTGCGGCGAGGTTCCTTCAAGGGATGGACGTCGGCCGCGCCCAGATCGGTGCTCCAGTGGGTCGTCAGGGACGGCGAGGGGGCGGGCCGGTCCGCGCCCTCCGGCAGCACGATGAACGTCGCGGAGGCGTCGAAGCCCGTGAGCTTGTCGTGGCGGAGCGCGCTCAGCCCGCCGAGGGCGGACGACGGCGCGCACGCCGTGAGCGCGACCAGCTCGCGGTCGTCGCGAGACAGGGGAGCCGAGTGGGTCACGACGACACCCCTGTGGGGCGACTGCCAACGGCCTGACGCGATCGCGTGGCGCACGGCGCCGCGTCCTCGCAGGGCTGTCAGCTCGGCGGTGCGGAAGACGGTCTTCATCCTTCGACCCTGGCCTGCCGATTCCGCCACGGCGACGTCCGGACGAGCGTCTGTGGGCTGTGCCCCTCCGTCGCCTCACCTGTGGACTCGACCGGAGATGAGGGTCTTGGGTTGCCCCGGCTACCGCAAACCCTCATCGCCGGTCCCGGCCGCGACGGAAGGTGAGGGAAAAGGGTTGCCCCAGCTACCCGAATCCCTCATCGCCGGTCCCGCCTGGCGTGGACGGGGTGGTGGGCGGGTCAGCTCTCGAGCAGCTCGGTGAGCTCGAGCCAGCGCTCCTCGTGCGTGGCGACGGTGGCCGTCAGCTCGTCGATCTCCTTGGACCGGGCCAGCAGGCCCGGGACGTCGGAAGGATCGTGGACGGCGAGCTCGGCGTTGAGCTCGGCGATGCGCGCGGTGAGCTTGACCATCTTGCGGTCGATCGACGCGACCTCCTTGCGCGTCGTGCGTTCCTCGGCGCTCGAGAGGCGGGAGACCTTGACGTGCCCCGCCGTCGACGGGTTGGTCGCCGAGGGGGTGTCCTGCTGGCGGCGCAGGTCGAGGTACTGGTCGACGCCGCCGGGCAGGTGCCGCAGCCGACCGTCGAGGATCGCGTACTGCTGGTCGGTGATGCGCTCGAGCAGGTACCGGTCGTGGGAGACGACCAGCAGCGTGCCGGGCCACGAGTCGAGGAGGTCCTCCATCGCCGCCAGCATGTCGGTGTCGAGGTCGTTGGTGGGCTCGTCGAGCACCAGGACGTTGGGCTCGTCGAGGAGGATCAGCAGCAGCTGCAGGCGCCGCTTCTGACCGCCGGACAGGTCACGCACCGGCGTCGACATCTGTGCGCTGGAGAACCCGAGCCGCTCCAGCAGCTGCGAGGGCGTCATCTCCTTGCCGCCCGAGACGTAGGCCGTGCGCTGACGCCCGACGACGTCGCTGACGCGGTCGTCGCCGACGTCCTTCAGCTCGTCGAGCTCCTGCGTGAGGGTGACGACCTTGACGGTCTTGCCCTTCTTGACCCTGCCGGTCGTGGGCTCGACCTTGCCGGTGACCAGGCCGAGGAGCGTCGACTTGCCCGCCCCGTTGGCCCCGAGGATGCCCGTGCGTTCGCCCGGCCCGATGCGCCACTCGATCTGCTTGAGCACGTCGTTGGGCGCCGTCTCCGCCCCCGTCGGGGGGTACGAGACCGAGACGTCGAGGATGTCGACGACGTCCTTGCCGAGGCGCGACGTGGCCATCTGCTTGAGCTGGATGGGATCGCGCGGCGGCGGCTCGTTGGCGATGAGCTCGTTGGCGGCGTCAATGCGGAACTTCGGCTTGGACGTGCGGGCAGGAGCGCCGCGCCGCAGCCAGGCCAGCTCCTTGCGCATGAGGTTCTGACGCTTCGACTCGGTGGCGGACGCGTGCCGGTCGCGCTCGACGCGCTGGAGGATGTAGGCCGCGTAGCCGCCCTCGAAGGGCTCGACGATGCCGTCGTGCACCTCCCACGTGGCGGTGCAGACCTCGTCGAGGAACCACCGGTCGTGGGTGACGACCAGCAGGCCACCGGCGTTGCCGGCCCAGCGCTTCTTGAGGTGGCCGGCCAGCCAGGTGATGCCCTCGACGTCGAGGTGGTTGGTGGGCTCGTCGAGGAACAGGACGTCGTCGTCGCCGACCAGCAGCCGGGCGAGCGCGACGCGCCGACGCTGGCCTCCCGACAGCGTCCCGACGGTTGCGTCCCACGGGATGTCGGAGACGAGCCCGGCGATGACGTCGCGCACCTTGGCGTCGCCGGCCCACTCGTAGTCCTGCTTGTCGCCGACGATCGCTCGTCCGACGGTGCCGGCCTGGTCGAGGGTGTCGGTCTGGTCGAGCATGCCGATCGTGACGCCGCCGCGCGTCGTCACCCGCCCCGAGTCGGGCTGCAGGGTGCCGGCGAAGATGCGCAGGAGGGTCGACTTGCCGTCGCCGTTGCGTCCGACGATGCCGATGCGATCACCTTCGTCGATGCCGATCGTCACGGACTCGAAGACGGTCTTGGTCGGGAAGTCGAGCGCGATCTGTTCGACGCCGAGGAGATGTGCCACCGCACGAGTCTAGGGCCGCACCGGCAACGCTCGTGACGCGCGGTCAGCGGTCGAAGGGACGCGACAGCGTGCGCAGCGACGCCGCCAGGTCGCCCGCCTCCCGCTCGTCGAGCCCCGCGAGGAGGTTCTTCTCGTGCGCCAGCAGAGCGTCGAGCGCCCCGTCGACCGCGGCGCGTCCGGTCGAGGTGAGCCTGACCTGGACGCCGCGTCGGTCGTCGGGATCGGGCAGCCGCTCGACCAGCCCCTTGCGCACCAGGCGATCGACCCGGTTGGTCATGGTGCCGCTGGTCACGAGGGTCTCGTGCACGAGCTGGCCCGGCGAGAGCTGGTAGGGCTCACCGCTGCGCCGGAGGGCCGACAGGACGTCGAACTCGGACGGCTCGAGGTCGTGGTCGGCGAACGCCTGCTTGCGGGCGCGGTCGAGGTGCAGGGCGAGGCGCGTGACGCGGCTCAGCACGTGCATGGGCGAGACGTCCACGTCAGGACGCTCGTGCTCCCACGCGGCGATCAGCCGGTCGACATCGTCCTCCACGGATCCATCCTAGGCCAGCTCGTCAAGATTCTTGATGTCGAGATTGTCTGCACCGGCCGGTGGCGCCTACGCGGCGGTACCGTCGTCAGGTGCCCCTCGATGACGCGGCCGTGGTCGCTGCAGGTCCCACCCGTCTCGCCGCATCGCTGCGCGCAGGCGAGCTGACGTCGCGCCGACTCACGGAGGCGACGCTCGCGGCGATCGCCGCGAAGGATCCCGCCGTCAACGCCACGGTGTCGGTGTTCGGTGCCGAGGCGCTCGCCGCCGCCGACGACGCCGACCGGCGCCGAGCCGCGGGGGAGTCGGGGCCGCTTCTCGGGATCCCCGTCGTGGTCAAGGACGACCTCGACGTCCGCGGAACCGTCACCGGTCGGGGCAGCCGCGCAGAGACGTCCGTCGCGGCCTCGGACAGCGACCTCGTCGCCGCGATGCGGGCGGCAGGCATGGTGATCGTGGGCAAGTCGACGTTGCCCGAGCTGGCCATCACCGGCTTCACGGAGTCCGAACGGTCGGGTGTGACCCGCAATCCCCATCACCTGGGGCACACGCCGGGCGGCTCGTCGGGAGGGTCGGCCGCCCTGGTGGCCGCTGGCGCCGTCAGCCTGGCCACGGCCTCCGACGGGGCCGGCTCGATCCGCATCCCGGCGGCGTGCTGCGGTCTCGTGGGCTTCAAGCCGACCCAGGGCACGATGCCGAGCTCGGGAGGCTGGCACGACCTGTCGACGCAAGGCGGTCTGACCGCCCGCGTCGCCGACAGCGCGCTGTTCCTCGATGCGTTCGGCACCTTCGGCTCCTCCCTCGTCGACGCTGCTGCCGAGGATCCCGCTCCGGTGCGCATCGGGGTGTCGTACAGCGCGGCCGCCGCGACGAAGGCCTCTCCGCTCGATCCGCGCGTCCGCGAGCAGGTCGAGCGCGCCGCGGCGATCCTCGGCGAGGTCGGGCACGCAGTGCGCGCGGTCGACGTCCCGTACCCGCTCGCTGCCAAGGCGTTGACCGTCCGCTACCTCGGCGGCATCGCGCAGGCAGCGGCCGCCGTCGACGAGCCGGCGTCGCTCGAGCCGCGGACGCGACAGATCGCACGCCTGGGACGCCCCTTCGGACGCCGTGCCGTCGCATGGGCCGTGCGACAGGGGCGCCAGTGGGGCGACTCCGTGCACGACACGCTGGACGTCGACGTGCTGCTGACTCCAGTGATGAGCGGTCCGGCGATCCCGGTGGAGCACTGGAAGGGCCGTGGGGGTCTGTCGACCGTCCTGGCGATGAACGCGTTCTACCCCTACACCGCGCAGTGGAACCACGCCGGAGTGCCGGCCGTGTCGATGCCGATGGGCGCGACGGACGACGGCCTGCCCCTGGCCGTGCAGCTCATCGCGCGGCGCGGCGAGGACGCCCGGCTGATGGCCCTGGCCGGCCAGCTCGAGCGACTCACGATGTCACGAGATAAAGTATCTTGACATCAAGATATCTCGGTCGTAGCGTCGAGCCATGACCATCTGGGACCCCAACCGCTACCTCCGCTACGCAGACGAGCGCTCGCGCCCGTTCGTCGATCTCGTCACTCGCGTGCAGGGCGAGCCGCGCAGCATCGTCGACCTGGGATGCGGCCCTGGTCATCTCACCGCGGTGCTCCGCGACCGCTGGCCGGAGGCGACGGTGCTGGGCGTCGACTCGTCCGTCGAGATGATCGAGCGCGCTCGCGCCGAGGACGCCGACCCGCTCGCGTCGTACGAGCTCGCCGACGTCTCGACGTGGGAGCCGCCGGCGCCCGTCGACCTCATCGTCTCCAACGCGCTGTTCCAGTGGGTGCCCGACCGCCTGGACGTCATCGAGCGGTTGGCCGGCCAG
>JBEVGQ010000378.1:0-2919 GCA_040511655.1 Aeromicrobium sp.
GCCCGGGTCGTGCTCAACAACCTCTACAAGCACACCGAGCTGCAGTCGAACTTCAGCGCCAACATGCTCGCGATCGTCGACGACATCCCGCGCACGCTCACCCTCGACGGCTTCATCAGCAACTGGATCACCCACCAGATCGAGGTCATCCAACGTCGCACCCAGTACCTGCTCGACGAGGCCGAGGCCAAGGCCCACATCTACCGCGGACTGGTCAAGGCGCTCGACGCGCTCGACGACGTCATCGCGCTGATCAGGCGAAGCCCCACGGTCGACGAGGCGCGACAGGGGCTGATCTCGCTCCTCGACATCGACGAGCTGCAGGCCAATGCCATCCTCGAGATGCAGCTGCGCCGCCTCGCGGCCCTCGAGCGTCAGAAGATCATCGACAGCCTGGCCGAGCTCGAGCTCGAGATCGCCGACTACCGCGACATCCTCGCCAAGCCCGAGCGTCAGCGCCAGATCGTGTCGGACGAGCTCGCCGAGATCGTCGAGAAGTACGGCGACGACCGCCGCTCCCCCATCGTCCCCGCCGACGGCGACCTGTCGATGGAAGACCTCATCCCCGACGAGGAGGTCGTCGTCACGATCACCAAGGGCGGGTACGCCAAGCGCACGAAGACCGAGCTCTACCGGGTGCAGAACCGCGGCGGCAAGGGTGTTCGCGGCGCGGCGCTGCGCGGCGACGACATGGTCGACCACATGTTCTCGACCACCAGCCACCACTGGATCCTGTTCTTCACCACGGCCGGACGCGTCTATCGGGCCAAGGCGTACCAGCTGCCCGAGGCCGGTCGCGACGCCAAGGGCGGCCACGTCGCCGGGCTGCTGTCGTTCCAGCCCGATGAGGAGATCGCCCAGGTGCTGGCGATCCGCGACTATGAGCAGGCGCCGTACCTGGTGCTGGCCACCCGCAAGGGCCTGGTCAAGAAGACCCGCCTCGAGGACTACAACAGCCCGCGTCAGGCCGGCGTCATCGCCATCAACTTCCGCGATGACGACGACGAGCTCATCGGCGCCGAGCTGGTGACGCCCGACGACGACCTGCTGCTCATCTCGCGCAAGGCGCAGGCGATCCGGTTCCGCGCTGACGACGAGCAGCTGCGACCCATGGGCCGCGCCACGTCCGGCGTCACCGGCATGAAGTTCCGGGACGACGACTCGATGCTGTCGCTGTCGGTCATCCGGCGGTCGGCCGATGCCCTCGAACAGGTCGAGGTCCCCGAGGCCGACGAGCTGTTCGTGTTCACCGTCACCGACGGCGGATACGCCAAGAAGACGCCGATCGACCAGTACCGTTTGCAGGGTCGTGGTGGACTGGGCATCAAGGCGATGCAGATCACCGAGAACCGCGGTGAGCTGGTGGGCGGGCTCGTCCTGGTCGACACCGACGACGTGATCTCGGTGACGGCGAGTGGTCAGGTCACCCGCAGCCTCGTCTCCGGTGTGAACCCCACCGGGCGTGGCACGATGGGAGTGAGCTTCGTGAAGTTCAAGGGGGACGATCGTGTCGTGACGATCGCGCGCAACACCGAGGTCCTCCAGGACGAAGCAGCGACCGAGACACCGACCGACGACACGTCGACAGACGAGACTCCGACCGATGAGGGCAGGGACCAGTGACCGAAGAATCGAAAGGTTCGAAAGCCGTTCCCGGTGCCGGTGCCGGAGACGCAGCGCCGACCCAGGCCATCCCGCGTATCCCCAAGCCTCCGGCCGCGGACGAAACTTCACCGGCCAAGAAGGCGGCCGCTCCCACCCCGCCGGTGACTCCGGCGGCGAAGCCGGCTCCGGCGAAGCCGGCTCCCGCCAAGGCGGATCCGGCCAAGAAGGCGGCGTCCTCCACGCCTCCTGCGACCCCTGCCGCCAAGACCGGCGCGGACACGACGGGCGACCAGACCGACAAGGGTCGACCGCGCAAGACCGCGCCGCCGGCACCGGCCGCTCCTGAGCAGAGGCGGCCGTCACAGCCCGCCGCCGCCCCGAGCGGACGCCCGCTCACCGCGGCCGACTACGAGCACACGACCAAGGGCTCACCGGCGTCCACCGCAGTCATCCCCGCCGTCAAGGACCGCCCGGCCGACCCGAAGCCGTCCACGCCGGCTGCAACCGTCCAGCCCGGGCCGGGCCGCCGCGCCAGCCTGCGCCTCACGCACGTCGAGCCGTGGTCGGTGACCCGACTGGCCTTCGCCATCTCGGTCGCGATGATGATCGTGGCCGTCGTCGCGGTGGCGATCTTCTGGTTCGTCCTCGACTTCGTGGGCGTCTGGGACCAGATCAACGACAGCTTCACGACGGTGCTCAGCGATGACACATCGGCCTTCAACGTCACCGACTACTTCGGCGTGGGCCGCGTGATCGGCCTGACGCTGGTGCTGTCGGCCGTCAACGTCGTGCTGATGACGGCGCTCGCCACCATCGCGGCGCACCTGTACAACCTCGCCGCTCAGCTGATGGGCGGCGTCGAGGTCACCCTGGCCGAGGAGAAGTGACTCCTGCCGCTCCCCGAGTTGGGTCGCCCAACCGGGGTGCGGTAGAGTTCAGGGCTGTTGCGGGCGTATAGCTCAGCTTGGTTAGAGCGCTTCCCTGATAAGGAAGAGGTCCGAGATTCAAGTCCTCGTACGCCCACTCAACGAGGAGGTCAGATGAAGAAGTTCATCGCCCTCGGTCTCGCGGCCGCAGGCGCCATCTGGGCCCTCAACAAGAAGTCAGGCGTCACGCCGGTCGACAGCTGGGCGGCGGCCACCGACCGGCTCTGACAGCCGACTTCAGCAGCACAGCACCGCCAGCACGACACCTTCACCAGCACCACCACTGGGGCCATGGCGCAATTGGTAGCGCACCTGCTTTGCAAGCAGGGGGTTCGGGGTTCGAGTCCCCGTGGCTCCACCACCCCACCACCGACCGACTCCGGTCGGC
>JBEVGQ010000379.1:0-2802 GCA_040511655.1 Aeromicrobium sp.
GGCGTCGAGGCCACGGGTGAGGGCATTGAGCTCGCCGCGGGTGTGCGCCGCTCGAGCCTGCTGCACCCGCAGCTCGCGATCAGCGGCCGTCAACGCGGTGGCGCGCCTGATCAGCCTGGCCGCGGCACGCCGCTGACGTCGACCGACCCGGCGCGCGTCGAAGTCGCTCGAGTGGTCGATCGTCACGCGTCGATCTTGTCGGCGTCGATCTCGTACGCCCCCTGCACGATGAACTCCTTGCGCGGAGGCACCTCGTTGCCCATCAGCAGCTCGAAGACCTCGGCGGCAGCCTCGCCGTCGTCGACGGTCAGGCGCCGCAGCGTGCGGTGGCGCGGGTCCATCGTGGTCTCGGCCAGCTGTGAGGCATCCATCTCGCCGAGGCCCTTGTAGCGCTGCACCGGCTCCTTCCAGCGGACACCCTTGCGCTTGAGCTCGGCCATCGTGCGCTGCAGCTCGGGGTCTGAGTACGTGTACACGTACTTGTCCTGACCCTTCTTGGGGTTGGTCAGCTCGATGCGGTGCAACGGTGGGACGGCGGTGTAGACGCGGCCGGCGTCGACGAGGTCGCGCATGTAGCGGAAGAACAGCGTCGCCAGCAGGCAACGGATGTGCGCACCGTCGGAGTCGGCGTCGGCCATGAAGATGATGCGTCCGTAGCGCGCCGCGTCGACGTCGAACGTCCGGCCCGACCCGGCACCGACGACCTGGATGATCGACGAGCACTCGGCGTTCTTGAGCATGTCGCCGATGCTGGCCTTCTGGACGTTCAGGATCTTGCCGCGGATCGGCAACAGGGCTTGGAACTCCGAGTCGCGGGCCGACTTGGCGGTGCCGAGCGCCGAGTCGCCCTCGACGATGAACAGCTCGGAGCGCTCGACGTCGTTGCTGCGGCAGTCGGCCAGCTTGGCCGGCAGCGCGCTCGACTCGAGCGCGTTCTTGCGGCGCTGGGTGTCGCGCTGCTGACGGGCCGCCAGGCGCGTGCGGGACGCGTCGACGACCTTCTGCATCACCAGGCGCGCCTTGGCCTTGTCGGCCGCCTTGGTGGCGCCGAGGAACTTCTTGAGCTCGCGTGAGACGACCTGGTTGACGATCTTGGTCACCGCCGGCGTGCCGAGCACCTCCTTGGTCTGGCCCTCGAACTGCGGCTCGGCCAAGCGCACCGTGACGACGGCCGTGACGCCCTCGAGCACGTCGTCCTTGATGACGTCGGGGTCGCCCGACTTGAGCAACCGGGTGGTCTTGAGCGTCTCGTTGAACGTCTTGGTCACTGCGCGCTCGAAGCCGCTGACGTGCGTGCCGCCCTTGGGCGTCGCGATGATGTTGACGAACGACTTGAGCTCGGTCTCGTAGCCCGTCCCCCATCGCATCGCGATGTCGACGCCGAGGTTGCGCTCGATGTCCTGCGCCGTCATCTGGCCCTTGGCATCGAGCAGGGGCACGGTCTCGGTGAAGACGTCCTCGCCCTGCAGGCGCAGCACGTCGGACACGGGCTCGTCAGGCGCCAGGAACTCGCAGAACTCGGCGATGCCACCGTCGTGGCGGAACTTCTCCTCGTGCGGCACCTCGCCGCGGTCGTCGCGGATGACCAGCTCGAGACCCGGCACCAGGAACGACGTCTGACGCGCCCGGGCGACCAGCTCGTCGTAGGCGAAGTGGGCGCCCTTGATGAAGATCTGCGGATCGGCCCAGTAGCGCACCCGCGTGCCGGTGCGCGTCTTGGCGACCTTGCCGACCTTCCGCAGCTCGTTGCCGGGCGTGAAGGCGGCGTCGGGTCCGTCGCCGTCGAACACACCGGGCTCGCCGCGGCGGAACGACATCGCCCACGTGGCTCCGCCCTTGTCGACCTCGACGTCGAGGCGCGACGACAGTGCGTTGACGACCGATGCGCCGACCCCGTGCAGGCCGCCGGTCGCGACGTACGAGCCGCCGCCGAACTTTCCGCCGGCGTGCAGCTTGGTGTAGACGACCTCGACGCCGGTCAGCCCGGTCTTCTTCTCGATGTCAACCGGCACACCGCGTCCCTGGTCGTGGACCTCGACCGATCCGTCACCGTGCAGGGCGACCAGGATGTGCGATCCGTGACCGCCGAGCGCCTCGTCGACCGCGTTGTCGATGATCTCCCACAGGCAGTGCATGAGACCGCGCGTGTCGGTCGAGCCGACATACATTCCGGGACGCTTGCGGACCGCCTCGAGGCCCTCGAGGACCAGGAGGTTGCGGGCGTCGTACGTGCTGTCGATGATGGGTTCCTTCTCGCGACGATTGACCTCGTCCCAGCCTAGTCAGCCCGGACAGCGTGACGTGGTCTGACACGCTCCACACCGCGCGCCTGCGCGCACGTGCGCCGGTCAGGGAGTATCTATGTCTTAGGTCACCAACGCCCACGCGGAATACGGCCTCGTGGTTGGATGTTGATCCAGGAAAGCCCGCCGATGGCTCAGAGAGAAGGTCACCGTGACAACACTGACAGCACCCAAGCTGAGCTCGCTCGACCGCTGCGACCGCTGCGGCGCTCAGGCCTACGTCCGCGTGACGCTCGGTGGAGGTGGAGAGCTGCTGTTCTGCGCTCACCACGCCCGCCAGCACGAGGAGAAGCTGCGCGAGATGTCCGCGCTCATCCACGACGAGAGCGAGCGTCTCTCGGGATCGTCGACCGAGCTGGTCGACGACGACGTCTGATCGACCACCCCACGAACCACCCACCGACCCGAAAGAGCCGGCCAGATCCTCTGGCCGGCTCGTCGCGTTCGTGGGGGGGGGCCGGGGGGCCCCCCCCACCCCGGGGGGAGAGTGCCGGGGGGC
>JBEVGQ010000380.1:0-3008 GCA_040511655.1 Aeromicrobium sp.
GGCGACGCGCACACAGCGCGTCGCCACTGTTGTTCGCGGACCCTGCACCGACGCCGGGTGCGACAATGACCGCATGCGCAAGCGAGTGGTCGTCCTCGGCTCGACCGGATCGATCGGCACCCAGGCCCTCGAGGTCGTCGCCGCCCACCCCGACCGCTTCGAGGTCGTGGGCCTCGCCGCAGGAGGCGCCAATCCGCGGCTGCTGGCCGAGCAGGCCATCGCGTTCGACGTGCCGGTCGTGGCCGTGGCGCGGGCCAGCGCGGCAGAAGACGTCCAGCTGGCGCTCTACGCCGAGGCGCAGCGCCAGGGGTACGCGCACGGCGACCACCGCATACCGCGCCTGCTCGCCGGCCCCGATGCCGCCACCGAGCTCGCCCGCACCCCCTGCGACGTCGTGCTCAACGGGATGACCGGCGCCGTCGGCCTGCTGCCCACGCTCGCCGCCCTCGAGACGGGCACGACCCTGGCCCTGGCCAACAAGGAGTCGCTGATCATCGGGGGATCGCTGGTCATCGACGCCGCCAAGCCGGGGCAGCTCGTGCCCGTCGACTCCGAGCACTCCGCCCTCGCCCAGGCCATGCGCGGCGAGAGCCCCGACGACGTCCGTCGCCTCATCGTCACCGCCAGCGGAGGACCCTTCCGCGGGCGCAGCCGCGCCGAGCTCGCCGACGTCACGCCCGAGCAGGCCATGGCCCACCCCACCTGGCAGATGGGCCCGGTGATCACGATCAACTCGGCGACCCTCGTCAACAAGGGGCTCGAGGTCATCGAGGCGCACCTGCTGTTCGGCATCGGCTTCGACCGCATCGCGGTGGTCGTGCACCCGCCGTCGATCGTGCACTCGATGGTCGAGTTCGTCGACGGCGCGACGATGGTGCAGGCATCGCCGCCCGACATGAAGCTGCCCATCGCGCTGGGCCTCTCGTGGCCCGGTCGCGTCCCCGACGTGGCCGCCGGCTGCGACTGGAGCGTGCCGGCGACGTGGGAGTTCTTCCCGCTCGACGAGCAGGCGTTCCCAGCCGTCCGCCTGGCCCGCACGGCCGGCACGTTCGGACGTACGGCTCCGGCAGTGTTCAACGCGGCCAACGAGGTGTGCGTGCAGGCGTTCGTCGACGGCCGGTTGGACTTCCTCGGCATAGTGGACACGGTGGGCGAGATCCTCGACGAGCACGTGCGCGACCCCGACGCGGCTCGTCAGGAGATGTCCCTCCGCGGCGTGCTGGACGCCGACGCATGGGCGCGTGCCCGAGCCTCAGAACGGGTGGAACAACGATGAACGCACTGATCTACACCCTCGGTGTGGTCGTCTTCGTGATCGGCGTGGTGCTCTCGATCGCGCTGCACGAGCTGGGGCACATGTACCCGGCCAAGAAGTTCGGCATCAAGGTCACGCAGTTCTTCGTCGGCTTCGGCAACACCGTGTGGTCGACCAAGCGCGGCGAGACCGAGTACGGCTTCAAGGCGATCCCGCTCGGCGGCTACGTCAAGCTCGTCGGCATGCTGCCCCCGGCCAAGGACGCCGATCCGCACGAGGTGCGCACGACCAACACGGGCCTGTTCACACAGCTGATCTCGGACGCGCGCAACGCCGAGTACGAGCACGTCGACGACAAGGACCTCGACCGGCTGTTCTACCGCAAGCCGTGGTGGCAGAAGCTGATCGTGATGGCCGGCGGCCCCATGGTCAACATCGTCATCGCGGTGTTCTTGTTCGCCGTGGTGTTCATGGGGTTCGGCGCGCTGACCCCGACCACGACGGTCCAGGCCGTCTCCGACTGCGCCATCAGCGACGCCGAGGCCGGACGCACGTGCAAGCCCACCGATCCGCAGACCCCGGCCAGCAAGGCCGGCCTCGAGGCGGGCGACCGCATCACGGGGTTCAACGGACGCCAGATCGACGACTGGGACGAGCTCTCGCAGGTCATCCGCGCCAACGGCTCCCGCGAGGCCCGCATCGACTTCGAGCGCGACGGACGTGCGATGAGCGCGACGGTCGCCACCTCGGTGCTGGCCCGCGCCGACCTCGACGACCCGACCCGCACGGTTGAGGTCGGCTTCCTCGGCGTGCAGCCCCGCGAGCAGATGCAGCGTCAGGGCCCCGTCTACGTCGCTCAGGTCATGGGCGACTACGTCGAGGGCACGGCCAAGGCCATCTGGCACCTGCCCGAGCGGATGGTCGACGTCACGAAGGCGGCGTTCGGCGCCGACCGCGACCCGGAGGGACCCATCAGCGTCGTCGGCGCGAGCCGGGTGGCGGGGGAGTCGTTCACGGTCGACGACCCGACGTGGTCCGAGCGCGCCCAGCGGGTGCTGGTGCTGCTGGCCGGGCTCAACCTGTTCCTCGCGATGTTCAACTTCATCCCGCTGCTCCCGCTCGACGGGGGTCACATCGCCGGTGCCCTGTGGGAGGCCGTCCGCCGGGGCTTCGCGAAGCTGCGCGGCGCGCCCGATCCGGGCTACGTCGACGTCGCCAAGATGCTGCCCGTGGCCTACGCCATGGGTGCCCTCCTTATGCTGATGAGCGTGATCCTGATCTACGCCGACATCGTCAACCCGGTATCCCTCTCATGACGGACTTGGGCCTTCCCGCCATGCCGCCGCCGGTGCTCGCACCGCGCCGCAAGACACGCAAGATCAAGGTCGGCACGGTCGACGTCGGCGGCGACGCGCCCGTCTCGGTGCAGTCGATGACCACCACGCTGACGTCCGACGTCAACACGACGCTGCAGCAGATCGCCGAGCTCACGGCCGCGGGCTGCGACATCGTCCGCGTGGCCTGCCCCAGCCAGGACGATGCCGACGCGCTGCCCGAGATCGCCCGGCACTCCAACATCCCGGTGATCGCCGACATCCACTTCCAGCCGAAGTACGTGTTCGCCGCGATCGACGCCGGATGCGCCGCCGTGCGCGTCAACCCGGGCAACATCCGCAAGTTCGACGACCAGGTCGGCGCCATCGCGCGCGCGGCCAAGGACGCCGGCACCTCGATCCGCATCGGCGTCAACGCG
>JBEVGQ010000381.1:0-6260 GCA_040511655.1 Aeromicrobium sp.
CGCCAGGGGGTGGGCGCAGTCGTCTGCTCGAGCGGACGGAGCGAGGTCACGGCGCGAAGAGCGCGGCCTCCGCAGAGTCGAAGTACTCGTCGAGACGGGTGATCCGCCCCTGGTCGTCGACCGCGATGACGACGCATGCGTGCAGCTCGACCTGCTCACCCGTCGACCGCCGGGTGCCGCGAAGGACGTGCTGCTGCACAGCACCGCCCTCGAAGGCGGTGACCCGGCGGTCGGCATAGGTGCGGTCGGTCACGAAGCGGTCCATCGCCTCGAGCACCTTGGCGTTGCGCTCGACGCTCTGCGTGCGGCTGTCGGTGTTGTGCCAGATGACGGCGTCCTCGGCGTAGATGTCGAAGAGGTCGGATGCGTCGCCGGCCTGGGCCGCGGCGATGATCCGGTCGAGCAGCTGGACGTTGGGGTGGTCGTGATCGATCGTCATGGGGATCCTCCGTGGGTGGTTGGGCGGTCAGAGCTGCTTGATGAGGGCTTCTTGCGCGACGTGGCCGACGGTGGTGCCGTGCTCGTCGAACACGGCGGCCTCGATGAGCGCGCGCCCCGACTGCGCCATGGGGGTCGTGTGCTCGAAGAGCATCCACTCGTCGGCGCGGGGCGTGCCGCGGAACCACACGGCGTGGTCGAGCGAGACGGCGTTCCAGGTGCTGGCCAGCGAGCGTTCGTGGCCCGACACGTGACCGTGCGGGGTGACGGCGGTCGACATCAGCATCAGGTCGCTGGCATAGACGAGGGCGGCGCGCTGCACGACGGGGTCGTCGGGCAGCGGGTCGACCGAACGCATCCAGACGCCGTTGGCGGGCGACGCGGAGTGGGCGATCCGGCCCGGGGTGTCGGGTGCGAGGCGGACCTCGATCGACCCGAAGTCGTCCCAGAACTCGCCCAGGCCGCCATCCGCGGCGGCCACCTCGCGGACGTCGGGGCAGTCGTCAGGTCCGGGCGTGGAGGGAGCAGGACGGCTGTGCGAGATGCCGTCGGCGGGGACGGCGCACGAGACGACCGTGCGGCACAGCAACCGGTCGTCCTGCCACGCGCCCACCTCGCGCGTCGAGATCTGCCGCCCGTCCCGCAGCCGCTCGACCCGGAAGGTGACGGGCGTCCCCGACGCTCCGGGACGCAGGAACGTCGTGTGGGTCGAGTGGACGTCCTTGCCCTCGACGCTCGCCCCTGCGGCGATCACGGACTGGCCGACGAGCTGGCCGCCGAACAGCTGCGGCAGGCGCAGGCCGTCGGTGCGACCGACCCACGTGTCGTCGTCCTGCCGGTCGAGGTCGAACAGGTCGGCGAGGCCGATCAGGCCCCGCATCAGGCGGCGGTGTCGGCCCCGGAAGGCTGACGCTTGGGGGGCAGCGGGATGAAGCCGCTGGTCTTGGCGACGTACGCCTCGTAGGCCGCGCCCTTGCTGCGCCGCATGCCCTTCTCGGTCAGGGCCTTGCCGCTGTAGCTGACGAGCAGCCTGGTCATGATGATCGGCGAGACGATGGTCAGCAGGCCCCAGGCCGAGCCGAGCGCGAGGATGAACAGACCGGCCCACACCGCGGCGTCGCCGAAGTAGTTGGGATGACGGGTCCAGGCCCAGAGGCCGCGGTCCATGACCTGGCCGGCGTTGGCGGGGTCGGCCTTGAAACGGGCGAGCTGCCAGTCGCCGACGGCCTCGAACAGGAAGCCGATGGCCCAGATCGCGATGCCGACCGCGCCGACGACGCCCAGCGGCTCGCTCTCGTACATCGCGAGCTGCACGGGGATCGAGATGACGATCATGAGTGCGCCCTGCAGGCCGTAGATCTTGCGGATCAGGAAGCCGACGAGCGACCCCTGCTGGTGGCGCATCAGCGCGGTGTACCTCTTGTCCTGGCCGTGGCCCCGGTTGCGGTTGCCGATGTAAAGGCCGAGCCGCAGCCCCCAAACCGAGGTCAGCGCGAGCACGACGAGCCGGCGCGTGTCGTCCCCGCCCGATCCGGACGAGACGAGGTACGAGACGACCGCGGCGACGACGAAGCCGGGGCCCCAGAAGATGTCGATGATCGACTGGTTCTGGATCTTGATCGCCGCGGCCATGATGAGGCCGATGAACACGATGATCGCCGCGGTGACGGCGACGACGTTGAGGGCGATGTCGCCCCAGGGAAGGTCGTTCATGCAGGTCCTTGGGTGAGGGGTGGGAGAGAAGGCGTGGGTCAGGCGAGCTCGGCGGCGAAGTGCTGGAAGGCCGCCTGTGCGTGCTCGTACGTGTGGGACGGGCCCGAGCGGCTGCGGTCGAGCAGCGTGGCGAGCTCGGGACCGGTCACGGCAGGGGAGTCGGGCAGCAGGACGGTGCCGCCCTCGACGGCGTCGGCCACCCGCAGGCCCGTGCCGGCGGCGACGATGACCTGGCCGTTGAGCGTCGAGGCAGGGTCGGCGAGTGCGCCGACCACGGGCGCGACGAGCTCGGCGCGCATCGCCTCTGCGAAGCGCGGGTCCATGTTCTCCTCGGTCATCTGCGTGGTGGCGTAGGGGAGCAGGACGTTGGTGAGCACGCCCCGGCGGGCACCCTCGGCGGCAGCGGTGCGGCCGAGGGCGATGACGGCCCCCTTGCTCGCGGCGTAGGCCGACACCGTCGGCTCGCCGTGGAGGCCGGCCGTCGACGCGACCATCACGATGCGACCGTGCCCTGCCGCGCGCATGACGCGCATCGCTGCGCCCGCGACGAGCGCCGTGCCCGTCACGTTGATGGCCATGACCTGGGCGAAGTTGTCGGCCGTCGTGCTGTGGAACATCTGCGGAGCGCTGACGGCGGCGCTCGTCACGCAGATGTCGAGACGCCCCCAGGTGTCGAGCGCGGCGGCGACGAGCGCCTCGGACGTCGCGGGGTCGGAGACGTCGCCGTGGTCGGCCACGGCGCATCCACCGGCGGCGACGATCTCGTCGACGACGTGGTCGGCGGCGCTGCGGCCGTCGGCGTCGACGACGCGGTTGCGGTTGTTGACCACGACCGCCGCGCCCAGCGAGGCGAGGTGCAGGGCGAAGGCTCGGCCGAGTCCCTTGCCGCCGCCCGTGACGATCGCGACCTGCCCGTCCAGCGTCGTCATGACGCCACTCCCGCGGGAGAGCAACGGTCCGAGAGCGGCGACATGACCATCTGCCGGTTCGCTCGCTGGCGCTCGCTCATGACGCGATCCGCTCGACCAGCACGGCGACGCCCAAGCCTGCGGCACCGCTGACGGCCGCGACGCCGTAGCGTCCCTCGCGGCGCTCGAGCTCCTCGATGCAGCTGCCGACGAGGATCGCGCCGGTGGCGCCGAAGGCGTGCCCCATCGCCATCGTGCCTCCGTTGGGGTTCATGCGGTCGGGGCCGGCGTCGAGGTCGCGACGGAACCGCAGGCACAGCGCCGAGAAGGCCTCGGCGAACTCGAAGACGTCGATGTCGTTCGCGGTGAGCCCGGCGCGGGCGATGACCTGCTCGACGGCGCTCTGCCCGGCGGTCAGCATCACGACCGGGTTGACCGCGGTGGAGGCCGAGGCGACGATGCGGGCGCGCGGCGCCAGTCCGGCGCGCTCGGCAGCGTCAGCGTTGCCGAGCAGCAGCAGGGCCGAGGCGTCAGCCATCGCCGGCGACGTGCCGACGGTGTGCAGGTGGTCGATCGACGACACCCCCTGGTAGGCGCCCAGCGCGATGGCGTCCTGGCCGCCGGCGCCCAGCTCCGCGAAGGCGGGAGGCAGCGCGGCGAGGCCCTCCAGCGTCGTGTCGGGGCGGACGAGCTCGTCGTGGTCGAGCCCCGCCACGGGGACGAGCGAGCGTCCGAAGGCGCCGTCGGTGCGGGCCTGTGCTGCCTTCAGCTGCGTCTCGAGCCCGTAGGCGTCGAGCTCGGCGCGGGTGAAGCCGTCCATCGTCGCGTTGAGGTCGGCCGCGATGCCCATGTGCACCGAGCCGATCGTCCGGATGATCGTGGCGTCGGCCCACAGGGGGCCGCGGTCGACGAACATCGGCACGCGCGAGACGCTCTCGACACCTCCGGCGACGGCCAGCTGCAGGTCGCCGGCTCGGACGCGCGCCGCGGTCTGGCCGACGGCGTCGATCCCCGAGGCGCAGAAGCGGTTGATCGTGACGCCCGGGACGCTGTCTCCCCAGCCCGCGAGCAGCGCGGCGGTGCGGGCGATGTTGGAGCCCTGCTCGTCGACCTGCGACGCGCAGCCCAGCGTGACGTCGTCGACGGCCTCGACGTCGAGCCCGTTGCGCTCGACCAGGGCGTTCTGCAGGTGCACGACGAGGTCGAGCGCCGAGTGGGGGTGCAGCGATCCCTTGGGGCTCGCCTTGCCACGGGGCGTGCGGACGTAGTCGAGCACGTAGGCGTCAGTCATGGGCTTCCTCGTTCAACCGGTAGAGATACTCTGTTAGTTGTAGTACGTTTTGTGTGACGAACGCAACCCCGACGACAGGAGAGCCACCATGGGCCAGGAGAACATCTGGGTGCTGGGCGGGTACCAGAGCGACTTCGCGCGCAACCTGACCCGTGAGGGCAAGGACTTCGCCGACCTGACCTCCGAGGTCGTCGACCACACCCTCGAGAGCGCGTCGGTCGACGGCTCTGACATCGGTGTCGTGCACGTCGCCAACGCCTTCGGCCAGCTGTTCGCCGGGCAGGGCCAGCTCGGCGCGATGCCCGCGACCGTCCGCGACGACCTCTGGGGCCTGCCGTCGTCGCGCCACGAGGCCGCGTGCGCGTCCGGCAGCATCGCGGTCCTCGCCGCGATGGCCGACCTGCGCGCCGGCAACTACGACAGCGCGCTCGTCGTCGGCATCGAGCTCGAGAAGACCGTCAGCGGCGACCAGGCCGCGGGCCACCTCGGCGCCGCCGCGTGGATCGGCCACGAGGGCCAGGACGCGACGTTCATGTGGCCGCACATGTTCAGCGAGGTCGCCGAGGAGTACGACGAGCGCTTCGGCCTCGACGAGGTGCACCTGCGGGCGATCGCCCAGATCAACTTCGCCAACGGCCGGCGCAACCCCAACGCCCAGACGCGCGGCTGGGACGTCCCCGACCTCGTGGGGGGCGTCGGCCGCGACGATGCGGCCAACCCGGTCGTCGACGGTCGCATCCGCCGCTTCGACTGCAGTCAGGTCACCGACGGCGGCGCGGGCGTCGTGCTGGTCAACGACACGTGGCTGCGCGACCACCCCGGCGCTACCGTCACCCCGCTCGCCCAGGTGCTGGGCTGGGGCCACCGCACGGTCGGTCTCGGTCTCGACCAGAAGCTCCAGCGCGACCGGGACAACCCGTACGTGCTGCCGCACCTGCGCCAGGCCGTGCTCGACGCCTTCGGTCGCGCCGAGATCACGCTCGACGACCTCGACGGCCTCGAGACGCACGACTGCTTCACCCCGAGCGAGTACGTCGCGATCGACCACATCGGCCTCACCGGCCCGGGGGAGTCGTGGAAGGCGATCGAGAACGGCGAGATCGAGATGGGCGGCACGCTGCCCATCAACCCCAGCGGCGGCCTGATCGGCGGCGGCCACCCCGTCGGTGCGAGCGGCGTCCGCATGCTGCTCGACGCCTCCAAGCAGGTCAGCGGCACGGCCGGCGACTACCAGGTCGAGGGCGCCTCGACCTTCGGCACGCTCAACTTCGGCGGCAGCACCGCGACGACGGTCAGCCTCGTCGTCGGCGCGGCACCCGCCGCCTGATCCCGTCCGAACACTTCCCAGCACAGCACCGCAGAGCCCTAGGAGCACCCCATGGACGTTGAAGTCGTCGGAAGACTGTTGTCGACGCTGCCCGCGGACGACGACCACCCGTACCGCACGGGGCCGTGGCAGCCGCAGACGACCGAGTGGAAGGCCGACGACCTGCAGGTCGTCGAGGGCGAGATCCCGGCCGACCTCGACGGCGTCTACCTGCGCAACACCGAGAACCCCGTCCACCCGTCGCTGAAGAACTACCACCCGTTCGACGGCGACGGCATGATCCACGTCGTCGGCTTCCGCGACGGCACGGCGTTCTACCGCAACCGCTTCATCCGCACCGACGGCTTCGTGGCCGAGCAGGAGGCCGGCCACGCGCTGTGGGCCGGGCTCGCCGAACGTCCGTCGAGCTCGCTGCGCGACGAGGGCTGGGGCGCGCGCACCCGCATGAAGGACGCCTCGAGCACCGATGTCATCGTGCACCGCGGCCAGGCGCTGTCGACGTTCTACCAGTGCGGCGACATGTACCGCATCGACCCGATGTCGGCCGAGACGATGGGCAAGGAGACGTGGAACGGGAAATTCC
>JBEVGQ010000382.1:0-5634 GCA_040511655.1 Aeromicrobium sp.
TGGGCTTGAACTCCTCGAACGGCACCTCGATGGTGAGCTTGACCCGTGTCGGGCTCAGTGTCTCGGTGGTGCTTTTCACGTGGGTGACTCCTGCATGATCTCGGTGGGGGGTCGGCTTGACCCGCTGCGGCCGCGGTCGGCCGTCAAAGCGTCCCTCCAGTCTCTCATGCGAGCGAATTGACGCCGAATGCACCTGCGTCGACCTCGTCCGCGGCGGAGGTCGCCGGCAGCACGAGCCGGAACCGCGCGCCGACGTCCGACGGCTCGCACGTGAGGCTCCCGCCGTGGGCCTCGGCGATGCCCCGCGCGACGGCCAGCCCGAGCCCCACTCCCCCGGCGTGGCGGTCGCGTCCCTCGTCGAGGCGCACCAGACGCTCGAAGATGCGCTCGCGGTCGGCCTTCGGCACGCCGGGACCGTCGTCGGTCACGTCCAGCACGGCGCGCTCGCGCTCGACGCGGACGTCGATCCGAACGGCGTCGGCGACCCGGCACGCATTGGCGAGCAGGTTGCCCAGCACCTGCGCGATGCGGTCGGCATCGGCCGTCACCCACACCTCGTCGCCCGAGACGTCGACCGTGGCGGCGCCGCCCGGCAGCGGGCGGTCCGCTGCGGCCCGGGCCGCCTCAACCAGGTCGAGCGGCTCACGGACGAGCTCGAGCCCTTGGTCGACCCGCGACATCAGCAGCATGTCGTCGACGAGTCGCGCCGCGTGCCGCGCCTCGCGCACCACCTGAACGGCCAGCTGCTCCCGCTCTGCGCGCGACGCCTGGTTGCGCAGCAGGCTCTCCGCCGCGGCCTGCATGCCGGCGACCGGCGTGCGCAGCTCGTGAGCGGCGTCCGACAGGAAGTCCCGCAGCCCCTGCTCGGCCCGCAGCGCCGACCGCTCGGCGCCCTCGACCTCGTCGAGCATCGCGTCGAAGGCGAGGGCGGTGCGGCCGATGTCGGTGCGCGGGCGGTCGGGGCGCAGACGACGTCCGCGGTCGCCAGACGTGATCGAGCGGGCGACCCGGGTCATGTCGTCCAGGGGCGACAGCGACCGCCGCACCACCACGAGCAGCACGGCGGCGGCCAGCAGCACCGTCGCGATCGAGGCCACGACCAGGACCGTCCGGAGCTGGGCCAGGGTCGCCTCGACCTGGCTCGAGTCGGCCGCGACGCGCACGATCGAGCCGTCGGCCAGCTCGGCGTCCAGGGTCAGCACCGAGCCCATCTCGGTGATCCGGCCGCTCGCGGCGGTCGGCTCCGGCGGACGCGGCGCGGGTCGTCCCTTGCCGCCCGGAGGCGGACCGGGCTCGGCGGAGATCTCCTCGGGCGACGGACCCGAGGTGTAGACCGTCCCGTCGGACGTCCGCAGGAACGCCGAGACCCCCTGCCCCGACAGGCGATCGACGAGGACGGAGTCGTCGACCGAGCCGCTCAGTGCCTGAGCCGTCTCGACACGATCCTGCAGTCGTTGCTCGATCTCGCCGCGCAGGCGTGAGCCGAGAGCAGCGTCGACCGTGACGCCCAGCACCAGCAGCAGGCCCGTGAGCACCACGAGGACCGACGCGACGGTGCGGGTGCGCAGCGAGCGGGTGCGGACGCCGCCTGATCGGTCGCGCGACCTCATGCGGCCCGCAGCACGTAGCCGATGCCCCGAACGGTCTGGATGAGCCGCGACCCGCCGCCCTCCTCGAGCTTGCGCCGCAGCGAGCTGACGTGCACCTCGACCAGGTTGGGGTCGTAGCTGTCGTACCCCCAGACCTGGGTGAGGATCTGCGTCTTCGACAGCGTCCGGCCGCGCTCGCCCGCCAGGAACGCCAGCAGCCGCAGCTCGGTGCCGGTCAGGACGATGGTCTGCCCCGCCCGCACGACCGCCCCGGCATCGAGGTCGACCAGCAGGTCGCCGATCTCGAGGACGCCGGGCGCCCGGCCCCGGCGTCGCAGGATCGCCGTCATCCGGGCGACGAGCTCGGCCATGACGAACGGCTTGGCCAGGTAGTCGTCGACACCGACGCCGAAGCCGTGCAGCTTGTCGTCGACGCCGTCGCGCGCCGTCAGCAGGATCATCCCGGCGTCGCCGATGGCCGAGACGACCTTCGCCAGCTCGATCCCCGAACGTCCGGGCAGCATCCAGTCGAGCAGGACGAGATCGGGACGGAACGTGCCGAGCACGCCTTCGAGGCCGTCGCCGTCGACCATCGCCGAGGCGACCCAACCGCGCGACTCGACCGCCGCGACGAGAGCCGTGCGGATCGTGTCGTCGTCCTCGACCACCAGGACGCGCGCGGGATTGACCATGGGCACCATCGTGCGCACATCGGGCTGAAGTCCCGCTGAAGATGACCTGTCGAGAACCTGTGCTTCAGGTCGGCTTCAGGCTGGCTCCGCATCGTCGTTCACGAGGCACCACCGGGGTGCCGCCGGAAGGACACCATGAACGACCACGACATGAACGACACCGCACCGCTCGAGCCCGTGGAGCCCGGCCAGCCGGCCACGCCGGGCGAGCCCGCCGCGAAGAAGGCCGCGCCTCGTCGCCGCACGATGCTGCTGGTCGGCGCGGCGGCGGCCGCCGGCATCACCGCGCTGGGCGTCACCGCCGCCGTCGCCAGCTCGTCGGACCCCGCCCCGACGGCTTCTCCGCGAACGTCCGGCGAGGGGTCCGGCGGATCGGCGGCGACACCTGGCACCCAGGGTGGCGGCGCCGGCGGCAAGGACGGCGCGACGCTCCCCGCCCCGCCCACCGACGGCAAGGCTCCGGCCGCCCCCGAGGGCTGTGGACCGGACGCGAAGGGCCCCGGGCCGGGCGGGCCCGGCGCCGCGGGCGGCGAGCGTCCCGCCCCGCCGGCGGACGGGGAGAAGCCCGCGGCCCCCAAGCCGCCGAAGGACGGCAAGGCACCCAAGCCGCCGAAGGACGGCCAGGCCCCGCCCGCCCCTCAGGACGCCCCGGCGCCCAGGGCGTCGAAGTAGTCCTCCGTCAGGCCGTCACCGGGTCGCGCACGGGTCGCACCCGTGCGCTCCCGGCGGCCACGGCCCACGACGCCAGCACCCTCGACGTCGCGTCCGGGTCGCGCCGGTCGCTGATCGCGTGCCAGTCCATCTGCACGCGGTCGTCGGTGACGTGCAGCACCGCGTAGCCGTGATCGTCCAGGTTGACCCACTTGACGTGTGGGTTCTCCTGCTGGATCGCGGCCTCGAGGGTCAGCGACGTCGTGCGTGGCCGGGTGCCCATGAAGTCGTCGACGTTGTTGCTGGTCAGCGAGTTGCACACGAGCTCGACGGCGATCGGCCGGCCGGTCGTCGGGGACGGCACCTCGGTGGCCCACGCCGTGTGCACGTCGCCGGTGAGGAACACCGTGTCGGTGACGTGATCGTCCTCGATGAGCCCCAGCAGCCTGTCGCGGTCGGACGTGTAGCCGTTCCACGTGTCGGTGTTGGGCTCGGAGGTGCGACGTGTCTCGAAGGCGATGTGCTGGTTGAGGGCGTCCTGCTCCGGCTTCGGACGCGGCGGCATCAGCACGGGCGCCACCATCACGGGGTTGCCGACGAGCTTCCACCGGCACGGCGACGTGCTGAGGTTGTCCGAGAGCCAGGCCAGCTGTGCTCCGCCGGCGATGGTCCGCTGCACGTCGTCGATCGCCGGGTCGTCGGGCTTGACACGTTCGCTGCGATAGCTGCGCAGGTCGAGCATCGACAGGTCGGCGAGCCGGCCGAACTGCAACCGGCGGTAGATGCGCTCGCCGTCACCGGCCACGGCCGTGCCCGAGATGCGCACGGGCATCCACTCGTCGTAGGCGCGGTGGGCAGCCCGCTCGCGCTTCTTCCAGGGGCCCTCCGTGGCGGGCTGGTGCTCGAACGCCCCGCCCGACCAGTTGCCGTCCGCGACCTCGTGGTCGTCCCACGTGACCACGAAGGGGACGGCGGCGTGCAGCGCCTGGAGGTCGGGATCGGTCTTGTACTGGGCGTGCCGGCGGCGGTAGTCGCGCAGGCTGACGATCTCGCGCTGCGGGTCGTGCAGGCGGATGTCGACCTGGTCGTGGCCGTAGGAGTACTTGCCGGGCTGGTACTCGTACAGGTAGTCGCCGAGGTGGATGACGGCGTCCAGGTCGCCGCGCTCGGCCAGGTGCCGGTACGCCGTGAACCACCCCGCCTGCCAGTTGGCGCACGAGACCACGCCGAACCGCAGCTGCGCTGGCGAGTCGCCGGGCGACGGCGCGGTGCGGGTGCGGCCGACCGGCGACGCCTGGCCGCCCAGCACGAATCGGTAGCGGTAGTCGGTGCCGGGCTGGAGGCCCGTCGCGTCGACCTTGACGGTGTGGTCCTGACGTGGACCGGTGCGGACGGTGCCGCTCGCGACGACATCGGCGAAGTCGTCGTCGCGGCTGACCTCCCACGTGACGTCGACGTCCGGCCCGCGCCCCGCGCCCGGCCGGCACTCGGCGGTGGGCGTGACCCGCGTCCACAGCACGACGGCGTCCGGGAGGGGGTCGCCCGAGGCGATGCCGTGCGCGAACACCCGAGGTTGCGACGACGACGCGGGCGTGGCGAGAGCGGCCGGGCCCAGCGCGCCCAGGCCTGCGGCGACGCCGAGTCCACCCAGCAGGAACCTGCGGCGACCGAGATCGTCGGCCGGTGCGATGCTCACGTACCTCAGTGCCGCAGGTCAGCGCGTCCTGGACACCAGGACGCGGTGAACGTCGGACGTCGGGCAACCGTCCACTCCGACCCGGGTGCTGGGTCGAACCTCGGACACAGTCGGGATGACAGGATTCGAACCTGCGACCTCACCGCCCCAAACGGCGCGCGCTACCAAGCTGCGCTACATCCCGTAGCCGCGTCAGTCTAGGGGACACTGAGGACGTGGACGCCCACCGGTACGACTCCGTCGTCGCGCACGTCGATGCCAGGCTCCCTGCCTGCGGCACGACCACGGTCGTCGCGGTGGATGGCCCGAGCGGGGCGGGCAAGACCGGCTTCGCCACGGGCCTCGCTGCCGTGACGGGTGCCGACGTGCTGCACCTCGAGGACCTCTACCCCGGGTGGCACGGCCTGGCCGCGACTCCCCCGGTCGTCGCGGGCGTGCTGGCGTCCGTCGCCGTGGGCCACGTCGGGTCGGCACGCCGGTGGGACTGGGAGCGCGGCCTGCCCGGAGCCACCCTGCGCGTGCGGCCGTCCCGCCTGCTGGTGCTCGACGGCGTGGGCAGCGGCGCATCCGCCCTGCGCCCGTTCCTGAGCCTGCTGATCTGGCTGGAGGCGCCCACGGACGTCCGCAAGCAGCGCGCCCTGGCCCGCGACGGCGACACGTACGCGCCCTACTGGGACGTGTGGGCCGCTCAGGAGGCCGAGCACTTCGCGGCCGAGCAGACCCGGCAGCACGCCGATCTCGTCGTCCGCACGTAGACGGCGACACCGGGCGGGCGGCACCGGTTGGGTGCCGGCGGGCGACGATGTGGCATCATGGACCCGCTGCTTCGGTGGCACCTGCGGACGTAACTCAATTGGCTAGAGTCTCTGCCTTCCAAGCAGAATGTTGCGAGTTCGAGTCTCGTCGTCCGCTCAGCTGAAGGGCCCCTCACCGAGGGGCCCTTCGCCATTTCAAGGGCGCGCGACCAACCGAGGAATCGGGTCGTGTCCGCACCGGTGCGGACACG
>JBEVGQ010000383.1:0-2546 GCA_040511655.1 Aeromicrobium sp.
ACGTCGTCGAGCGGGGCGCGGGTCGAGGTGAACCGGGCCGTCGGATGGTCGGGATCGGGACGACCGAACGAGATGCCGCAGACGACGCGGCGGTCGTCCGGCAGGTCGAGGACGGTGCGCACCGCGGGCGTCACCTGGGCGATCGCGGCCTGGGCGCACGTGCCGAGCCCCAACGACTGCGCCGCCAGCATGAACGAGTTGACGTACAGCCCGCAGTCGATCGCCCCGTAGACGCCGAGATCGGCGTCGGTCGTGATGATCGCGACGTGCGGGGCGCCGAAGAACTCGAAGTTGCGCAGCATCTGGGTGGCCGAGCCGTCACGGTCGCCGCGCTGCACGCCGACCGCCTCGTACAGCTGCCAGCCGACCTCCTTGCGCCGCTCGTTGTAGACGCCCGTGTAGGCCGCAGGGAACGGGAAGTCGGACGGTGCCGGCTGGCCGAACGTCGCGATGACGTTGTCGACCGCGGCCTTCGACAGTGCCGCCTTGGCCTCCCCCGACACGACGTGCACGTTCCACGGTTGCGTGTTGCACCACGACGCGGTGTGCTGCGCCGCGGCCAGCACCTGCTCGATCGTCTCGCGCGGCACCTCGTCCGGCAGGTACCCGCGGCAGCTGCGTCGAGCGGTGAGCAGACGGTCGAGCGTCTCGTAGTCGGTCATGGTCTGGTCCACGGTCACTGTCTCTTCCACGGTCCTCATCACTTTCCTTGGAACACGGGCGGGCGCTTGGCGAGGAACGCGGTCGCGCCCTCGGCGAAGTCGGCGGTGTCGAGCAGCTGCACCTGCAGGTCGCGCTCGCGATCGAGCGCGTCGTCGAGGTGCGACAGCGTGGCGTCGGCGATCGCCTGCTTCGTCGATCGGTACGCGGCGCTCGCGCCGCGGGCCAGACGGTCGACGACGCGGTCGACCTCGGTGCCGAAGTCGTCGTCGGCGACAGCCTGGTGGATCAGCCCCGCCGACACCGCTTCGGTCGCCGGCAGCCGTTCGCCCAGCAGGGCCATGGCCGACGCCCGGGCGCGTCCGATCGAGGCAGCGACGACCGCCGTCGTGCCGCCGTCGGGCATGAGCCCGATGCTGGTGAACGGCAGCAGGAAGTACGCCGACTCCCTGGCGATCGTGATGTCAGCGGCGAGCGCGACCGAGCAGCCGAAGCCGGCCGCCGGTCCGTTGACGGCCGCCACGACGGGCAGCGGGCTGCCGACGATCGCGCGGATCATGCGGTTGGCCTTGTCCATCGGCTCGGTGCCGCTGAGCGGCCCGTCGAGCCGCGCGCCCGTCGAGAAGCCCCGACCCGCGCCCGTCACGACGATGACGCGCGTGTTGGCGGGCGGGTGCTCGACGGCGTCGGACGCGATGTCGAGCATGACGCCGGTGAGACCGTTCAACCGGTCGGGATCGTTCCACGTGATGGTGCGGACGCTCTCGGCGTCGGTGACCAGGACTGCATCGCTCATGGGCACAGGCTAGGCGACCCCTGGCCATCGTGACAGTAGTGGTGGCAGGATCGTTCCATGTCACTCGCAGGCAAGACGATCATCATGTCCGGCGGCAGTCGCGGTATCGGCGAGGCGATCGCGCTTCGGGCCGCGCGGGACGGCGCCAACATCGCTCTCCTGGCCAAGACCACCGAACCCCACCCGGCCCTTCCTGGGACGATCCACACCGCGGCAGCGGCGATCGAGGAGGCCGGCGGCCACGCCCTCCCACTGGTCGGCGACATCCGCGACGACGCCTTCGTGCTCGACGCCGTCGTGAAGACGGTCGAGGCCTTCGGCGGCATCGACGTCGTCGTCAACAACGCCTCGGCGATCGACCTGTCGAGCACTCGCGACGTGTCGATGAAGAAGTACGACCTGATGAACGACATCAACTCGCGCGGCTCGTTCCTGCTGGCCAAGTCGTGCATCGACCACCTCGCCGCCGCCGACAACCCGCACGTCCTGACCCTGTCGCCGCCCATCACGCTCGACCCCAAGTGGTTCAAGACCGCCACGGCCTACACGATCGCCAAGTTCGGGATGAGCCTCGTGACGCTCGGTCTCAGCGAGGAGCTGCGCGAGCTCGGCATCGCCGCCAACTCGCTGTGGCCCCGCACCGCGATCGACACCGCCGCCGTCCGCAACGTCGTCGGCCCCGGTCTCGGGAGCCACTCGCGCACGCCCGCGATCATGGCCGACGCGGCGTACGAGATCGTCACGCGCCCGAGCCGCGAGTGCACCGGAAACTTCTTCATCGACGACGACGTGCTCGAGGAGGCTGGGGTCACCGACTTCTCGATCTACCTCAACGGCGGCGAGGAGTCCGATCTCGCGCTCGACTTCTGGGTCGAGCCCAAGGGCCCGCACGATCCGAGCCTGTCGCTGTGAGCGCCTCCCACGTCACCGTCACCCCGTTCCTGTGGTTCGACGCGAACGCGGAGGCGGCGATCGACCGCTACCTGTCGGTGTTCGACGACGCCGAGGTGGTGGGCGAGCAGCGGCACCCCGACGGATCGCTGTTCATCGGCGAGGTCAGCCTGCAGGGCCAGCGCCTGACGCTCATGAA
>JBEVGQ010000384.1:0-9243 GCA_040511655.1 Aeromicrobium sp.
CCGACGAGGTCATCGACCTCCTCCAGGGCGGGCAGGGTGTGTTCGGCATCGCCATCGGCGGTGTCTGGAAGGAGATCGAGGGCTCGCTGCACGAGCTGCCGAGCGAGCGTGCCGTCGAGATCTCGTTGGCCGACGACGAGCTGGCCGCGCGACGCCGGGCGCGTCTGTCCTCCTGATCCACTGACCTCGGGCCGGCCTTGATAGGCTGGCTGGGCTGTCGATCGCGCGTGGGAGAGCTCGCCCAGGCGACGCCGAAGGGGCAATTCCTCCCCGGAACCTCTCAGGCACCAAGGACCACGCGTTCGAGGCAATTCTGGAGCACCGACTCGGTAGTTGAGCGGTCGTGACAGAAGGGGAGGCGATGGTCCCTACGCCTCTACCCCCGGAGCTCCCTGTGCCCTCAGTCCGCACGTCTCACGACTTCGCCAGCCGCCACATCGGCCCGACCGCTGCCGATCAGGACGCCATGGTGCGCCGGGTCGGATACCAGTCGCTCGACGAGCTGATGGCGGCCGCCGTGCCGTCAGGCATCCGCAGCACGTCGGCCCTCAACCTGCCGCCCGCCCGCACCGAGACCGAGGCTCTGGCGACGCTGCGTGACCTCGCCGACCGCAACAGCCCGGGCGTCGCGATGATCGGACTCGGCTACCACCCGACGGTGACGCCCGCGGTCGTCCGCCGCAACGTGCTTGAGGACCCGTCCTGGTACACGGCCTACACGCCGTACCAGCCCGAGATCTCGCAGGGACGCCTCGAGGCGCTGCTCAACTTCCAGACCCTGATCTCCGACCTCACCGGGCTGCCGACGGCCAACTCGTCGTTGCTGGACGAGGGCACGGCCGTCGCCGAGGCGATGACCTTGATCCGGCGCGCGACCAAGGGCAAGGACGCCCTCCCGATCGTCATCGACTCGGGTCTGCTGCCGCAGACCCTCGCCGTGACCCACACCCGCGCCGAGGCACTCGGCATCGAGCTGATCGAGGCCGACCTGGCACACGGCGTGCCCGACGTCGAGGCCGCCGGCGTGATCGTCGCGTACCCGCGCGCCGACGGCCACATCGTCGACCCGCGTGCGGCGATCGAGGCGGCGCACGCCAACGGGGGACTGGCGGTCGTCGTGGCGGACCCGCTCGCCCTGGTGCTGCTGGCATCGCCCGGCTCGCTGGGCGCCGACGTCGTGGTCGGCTCGAGCCAGCGCTTCGGCGTGCCGATGTTCTACGGCGGACCGCACGCCGGCTTCATGGCGGTCCGCGCCGGGCTCGAGCGGCACCTGCCGGGACGTCTGGTCGGCGTGTCGGTCGACAGTGCGGGACGCCCGGCATACCGCCTCGCGCTGCAGACGCGCGAGCAGCACATCCGTCGCGAGAAGGCGACGTCCAACATCTGCACGGCCCAGGTGCTGCTGGCCGTCGCAGCGTCGATGTACGCGGTCTACCACGGGCCCGACGGGCTCAGGGCGATCGCGTCCGACGTGCACCGCAAGGCCGTCTCTCTGGCGGCGGGCCTGCGGAGCGCCGGTATCGAGCTGGCGTCCGACTCGTTCTTCGACACCCTGGTGGCGACCGTGCCGGGCCGCGCCGTCGACATCGTGTCGAAGGCCCGCGAGATCGGAATCCACCTGCGTCTCGTCGATGCCGACCACGTCGGTGTGTCGACCAACGAGGCGACGACGGCCGAGCACGTCGAGGCCGTGCTCGGCGCCTTCGACGCTGCTGGACCCGACTGGACGGCCGACGACACGGCGCTGCCGACCGATCTGCTGCGCACCGACGAGATCCTGACGCACCCGGTGTTCCACGAGCACCACAGCGAGACGCAGATGCTGCGCTACCTCAAGAAGCTCAGCGACCGCGACTACGCGCTCGACCGCGGCATGATTCCGCTGGGCTCGTGCACCATGAAGCTCAACGCGACGGCCGAGATGGAGCCCATCAGCTGGCCCGGCTTCGCCGACCTGCACCCGTTCGTGCCGGCCGACGACGCCGCCGGGATGATCGAGCTCGTCGAGACGCTCGAGGGATGGCTCGCCGAGGTCACCGGCTACGCCGGGGTCTCGATCCAGCCCAACGCCGGCTCGCAGGGCGAGTTCGCCGGGCTGCTGGCGATCCGCGCCTACCACCGCAGCCGCGGCGACGATCACCGCACGGTGTGCCTGATCCCCAGCTCGGCCCACGGCACCAACGCCGCCTCGGCGGTCATGGCCGGCATGAAGGTGGCCATCGTCAAGTCCACCGACCAGGGAGAGGTCGACCTCGACGACCTGCGCGCGCAGTGCGAGGCCCACGCCGACGACCTCGCGGCCATCATGGTCACGTACCCGTCGACGCACGGCGTCTACGAGCACGGCATCACCGAGCTGTGCGACATCGTCCACAGCCACGGCGGCCAGGTGTACGTCGACGGCGCCAACCTCAACGCTCTGCTCGGTCACGCCCAGCCCGGCGTGTTCGGCGGCGACGTCTCGCACCTGAACCTGCACAAGACCTTCTGCATCCCGCACGGTGGCGGCGGGCCAGGCGTCGGACCTGTCGCGGTGGCCGAGCACCTCGCGCCGTTCCTGCCGACCCACCCGCTGCATCCCGTCGCGAGCAAGCGCGACGGCGTCGGCGCGATCAGCGCGGCGCCGTACGGATCGGCCGGCATCCTGCCGATCCCGTTCGCGTACGTCGCGATGATGGGGGCCGAGGGGCTGACCGATGCCACCTCGGTGGCGGTGCTGTCGGCCAACTACATCGCCAAGCGCCTCGAGGGAGCCTTCCCGGTGCTCTACAGCGGCGACCACGACCTCGTCGCCCACGAGTGCATCCTCGACCTCCGTCCGTTGACGAAGGCCGCGGGCCTGAGCATCGACGACGTCGCCAAGCGGCTCATCGACTACGGCTTCCACGCGCCGACCATGAGCTTCCCGGTGCCCGGCACGCTCATGGTCGAGCCGACCGAGTCCGAGGACCTCGCCGAGCTCGACCGGTTCTGCGACGCGATGCTCGCGATCCGCTCAGAGATCGACCAGGTCATCGCGGGTCAGTGGCCCGAGGGTGACAACCCGCTGGTCCACGCCCCTCACACGATGCGCACGCTGCTCGACTGGCAGCACGCCTACGACATCTCGACCGGAGCGTTCCCGGCCGGCTCGACCGACGACAAGTACTGGCCGCCGGTCGGTCGCATCGACCAGGCCTACGGCGACCGTCACCTGGCGTGCTCGTGCCCTCCGCTGGAGGCGTTCGCCGAGCAGGTCTGAGCCCACCAGGCGACCATGCGCTCGACGACGGGCCCGGGGGAGCGCACCCATCGGACGTGATGGGTCGTGCCTCCCTCGGGCGCGGCTGCCTTGGCGTAGACCCATCGGGTCACGGCCGCCGGGTCGACCATCAGCTCGGTGAAGATCTTGTTGGACCCCGACACGGCATACGTGTCGCCCTGCAGCTGGACGACCAGCGTCGGAGTCTCGATGCGTCGAGGCACCTCGAACGGGGGTCGGCCGGAGCGGACGAACCGGGCCCACTCCCGCATGAGCGTCTGGGCGCCCGGGGCCCCGAAGAACGGCTTGGGCAGGAAGCCGCGCACCCGCGTGACGACCGGCACTGCGAGCCCCATCAGCAGCACCGGCACGCCGCCGTACGGGTACGACCTGAAGTGGGGCACGGACGCGCCGACGGTGACGAAGCCATCGGCCGGAGGGTGGTGCAGCTGGTGGCCAGCAGCCAGCTGGGCACCAAGGCTGTGACCCAGCAGGATCACCGGTCGGTCGGGCTGCTCGGCGCGGGCCTCGGCCACGGCGTCGGCGATGGACCGGATCTCGTCGGCATAGCTCCAGTCGGCCGACCGGGACGCGATCGGCATGCCGCGCTCGAAGCCGCGCTGTGGCAGGGCTCGGGCCTGCCACCCGCGCCTCTCGATCTCTTGCACGAGCGGACGGTAGAAGCCCGACGGAACGGCCATCGCCGCGACGATCAGGACGATGGGCGAACGCATGCCGTCATCATGACAGCACCGGTGTCAGCGTTGTGCGTCAGACCGCGATCGTGGCGATCGGGGCCGACGTCGGCTGCTTCGAGCCACCCGCCGGCTCGACCGTCACGGCGACCCGGTCGGCGCCGGACACGCCCTTCATGATCATCTGCCCGTCGGTCTCGAACGTGCCCTGCGAGGTCGGACCCGCCCGGTCGATCATCCATACCTGGTAGACCTTGCCGGCGCCGGGGCTGGGCAGGTGCTTGGCGATGATGACGGCCGAGTCGGCCGCGGCGGACGAGTACATCTTGACGCTTCCGCCGGTGTCGAAGGTCTTGGCCTTGGTGGCCACGTCCTCGGCACCGATGACCCGCGAGATCGCGACGTTCTGGTCGTGCTCCTGCTGCGCGTTGTCGCGCTCGACGAGGAAGCCGCCCACGCCGACCGCTCCGACGAGGAACGCCGCCGCCATCGCGAGTCGGGGCAGTGCTCGACGCAGGGAGCGTCGCTCGGCCAGTGACGACACGATCGGGTGCTGCTGCGGGGTCGTGCTGATCTCGGCGAGCAGACGATCGCGCAGGGCCGGGGGAGGGGTGTGGCTGACGGCGTCGCCGAGTCGCACGGCCGTCTCCATGAAGCCGGCCATCTCGACCTGGCAGTCGACGCACTGGGCGAGGTGGGCCTCGAAGCGCGCACGCTCGTCGGCATCGAGGGCGTCGAGCGCGTACGGCGCCATCAGGGAGTGGAGATCGACGCTCATGCCGACACCCCCATGCAGTCGCGCAGACGCACGATGCCGTCACGCATGCGCGTCTTGACCGTGGCGGTGTTGGCGTCGAGCGCCGTCGCGACCTCGGCGTAGGTGTACCCCTTGTAGTACGCGAGGGTGACGGCTTCTCTCTGGAGCTCCGTCAGGCCGTCGAGGCATCGTTTGACCTGCTCGTGCTCCAAGGTGATCGTCACGGTCTCCTCGACCTCGTCGAAGTCCGGACCGCTCGACCAGTCGTACTTGTTCTCGCGGTTGGTCGCCGCCTGGTCATGCCGGACGGCGTCGACGGCGCGGCGGTGCGCCAATGTCAGGCACCAGCTCTTGGCGGTGCCGCGCGCAGGGTCGAACCGGGCCGCGGACTGCCACACCTGGATGAAGACCTCCTGAGCGACCTCTTCGGCGCGCGCGGGGTCGCGGATGACGCGGCGTGCGAGGCCGAACACCGAAGCTCCGAGGGCGTCGTACACCTGGGCGAAGGCGGCCTCGTCGCCGCGGCCCACCTTGACCAGCAGGTCGTTGAGATCGGGCGCCGCGTCGGGATCGGGCGCGGCGACGAGCTTGAGCTGAGCAGCGGATGCCGTCATCTGACCGTCCTTTCCGAGGAGTCTTCTACGAGCCATTCGACGTAGCCTCCGGTCAGGATGGGTCTGCTGCACCAGAATCTCCGATGAGTCCCTGCTGCGAGTGTAGGCGTCAGACCTCCGTGAAAGACTCAGACCCGTGAACGACCCTGTCGCCTATGGCATCGCGACCCTCTCCCTCGTCGTGGCGGCGTTCGCGGCGTGGCGCATGATTCGCGACCGATCGCTCGACAACCCGCTGTTCTACGCGGTGTGCGTGCTCGAGATCGCTCTGGTGGCGCTGCTGGTCGGGGGCTCCGTCGCACTGGCCTCCACGTCGCGGGACGTCGACGGCGTCCTGTTCATCTCCTACCTGGTGACGATGGTCGTCATCCCGCCAGCAGCCGTGCTGTGGGGCATCGCCGAGAAGTCACGATGGGGCACCGGCGTCGTCGTCGTGGCGATGTTGACGACGGCGGCCCTGTCGGTGCGCCTGCTCGGCATCTGGAAAGGCAGCTATGTCTGACGCTCATCCCTCCGCCCGCCCCGACACCTCGCACGGCTTCGGCCGCGTGCTCGTCGCGGTCTACGCGGTGTTCGCAATCGCGGCGTCCGCGCGGTCGATCGTCCAGCTCATCACCGAGGTCGAGTCCGACACCGTCGTGCCGTACACGCTCTCGGCCTTCGCGGGCGTCGTCTACGTGCTGGCCACCTGCGCCCTGGCCCGCAACCACCGCCGCCTGGCCTCCGTGACGATCGGCATCGAGCTGGTCGGCGTGCTGACGGTCGGCGTGCTCTCGCTCGTCGACGGCGACCTGTTCCCTGACCAGACCGTGTGGTCGGACTTCGGCATGGGCTACCTGTTCATCCCGCTGGTGCTGCCCTTCGTCGGGCTGTGGTGGCTGCGCCGTTCGCGCGTGGTGTAACGTCCTTCGACGCATCGCACCGAGCACCCGACGAGAGGACACGACGATGATCCACGCATCGTTCCGTTCGTACCTCGTCGTGCTCTCGTCGCAGCTGTTCAGCCGCAATGAGAAGCCGTCATCGGTCGATGCGCTCACCCCCGGAACCAGGTCTGGCTGACCCAGCACCTGCTCCGGCACACCGAGCCTCGACCGCACCCGCGGTCGGGGCTTTTTTGCATCCACCACATCACTCACGGAAAGGCACACCCATGGAGAGGATCTCCCAGCGGCTGTTCAGCTGGGCATCCATCCTGGACGACTACGCTCGCGATCAGGCCTTGACGGCCAGCCGCATGCCGTTCATCTACCCACACCTCGCACTCATGCCCGACGCCCACCTCGGCAAGGGGGCGACGGTGGGATCGGTCATCCCCACGGTCGAGGCGATCATCCCGGCGGCGGTCGGCGTCGACATCGGCTGCGGCATGATCGCGGTCCAGACGCCGTACGTGCTGGCGGACCTGCCGTCCGACCGGCGATCCCTCCGGCTCGCGATCGAGCAGGCGATCCCGCTGTCGGCGGGGGTGGCCAACCAGGCCATCACGCGTCCTCACACGCAGCAGCGGGTCGACGAGCTGCGGGCCGACGCCGAGGTCGCAGGCTTCGACCCGTCCGAGCGCGCTTCGCGATGGGATCTTCAGGTCGGCACGCTCGGCTCGGGCAACCACTTCATCGAGGTCAGCCTCGACGAGGACGACCGGGTGTGGTTGTTCCTGCACTCGGGCTCGCGCGGCGTGGGCAACAAGATCGCGCAGCGTCACATCGCCGTCGCCCAGCAGCTGTGCAAGAGGTGGTGGATCGACCTTCCTGACCCCGACCTCGCCTACCTGGTCGAGGGCACGCCCGAGTTCGACTCCTACATCCGCGAGCTGCGGTGGGCCCAGAAGTACGCGCTGCTCAACCGTGCCGAGATGATGGACCGGGTCGTCACGTGCTTCGCCGACTGGATGGGCGTGCACGCGGTCGAGCGCACCGCCGAGATCAACTGCCACCACAACTACACGTCCAAGGAACGCCACTTCGGCAAGGACGTCTGGCTGTCCCGCAAGGGAGCGATCGACGCGTCCGACGGGACGATGGGCCTCATCCCGGGGTCGATGGGCACACGGTCGTACGTCGTGGTCGGCAAGGGTAACCCGGTTGCGCTCAACTCGTCCCCGCACGGGGCCGGACGCGAGTACAGCCGGGCGAAGGCGCGCAAGGCCTTCTCCCAGGACGACCTCCGGGCCGCGATGGGCGACATCGAGTACCGCGACACCGCGGCATTCGTCGACGAGATCCCAGCCGCCTACAAGGACATCGACGTGATCATGCAGGACGCGGCCGATCTCGTGGAGGTCCGGCACACGCTGCGTCAGATCGTCAACGTCAAGGGCGACTGAAGCCGCAGTGGGTGCCGAAGAAGTCGTGCAGTGCGGTGCGTTGCGCCCGCGTGAGCGGCAGGTAGAACTCGGCATCGTCCGACAGCCCGGTGGCCCGCACGCGGACGCCGAACAACGTCCCGACCTTGTCCTCGGCGAGGGCGTGCGGGTCGCACCGGGTAGGCACGACCGACAGCACCTGCTTCGTCACCGGGTCGTCGGCGTCGAGCGGCACGGACACGTCGGCGGGCGAGTCGGCGGTCTGGCGGAACAGGACCGTCGACTCGAAGCCCGCGAACCGCACGTCCGTGGACGCGCCGGTCGGGGCCAGGGTGACGGGCAGGCGTAGCACCGAGTCCATGCCTTCGCCGTCCACGGTGGGGTCGCCGACCGTGACGTCCGCCGCCGTCGTCAGGGTCGTCTGGGCACAGTCGCGGTCGGCGATCAGCCCGATGGCGCCGTAGATGTCGTCGGCGGGGCCGGTCGAGACTGTGATGGGACCGTCGCCGAGGCGGTACGTCAGCATCACGGTCGCGTCGACATCCGTGCCGCATCCGCAGTTGGGCAGGCCGATCTCGACATCACCCTGGTACGTCGCGCCGACGACTTCGCGTCCCTTCCACGTGACGTCGGGCAGGCGCGGCGAGGTGAGGCGCAGGGCTTGCACCGTCAGCGTGCGGTCGGTGCCGTTGTCGATGCGCACGAACGCCTCTCGCCCCTTGCGCTCCATGCGCGACTGGTCGATGTGCATCACGACGTCCTCGGGGAGGGGCTTCTCGACCGGGTCCGGGTCGCCCGCGCCGCTGCAGCCCGCCCCTGCGAGCAGGACCAGGACGACCGGGAGCAACAGCCTCATGCGCGCTTGGCCAGCACGAAACGAACAGGCCTCTCGAGCAGCAGGACCAGCAGCGACCACATACCGACGGCGGGCACGGCCATCGTGAGCGCGAAGGCGACCGTCACGAGCAGCAACGAGATGTGCGCATCCGGCCGGACGGTCCGCGGCGGCGCGTGACGCACGAGCAGGTGGCGTTGCCACGACAGGCTCGCGCTGGCGGCGACGAGGGTGCCGATGTACAGGCCGTGCACGAGGCGCTCGTCGGTCGCTGCGCCCAGCAGGGCCGTCGGGAACGGCAGGAAGACGATCGCGGCGAGCCACGCGAGATTCGCTGTCACGAGGCCCGGCACGACGTCCTCGACGCGGTCGTACATCGCGTGGTGGGCTCGCCAGAACACGGCGATCACGACGAAGCTGAGGGCGAACGACGCCAGCTCGAACGAGTGATCGTCCAGCAGCTCGCCGACCGGAGCCTGGTCGACCTCGTGTGCCACGTCGACGAGCGGCAGGATCAGCAGCGTCATCGCGATGGCGACAGTCGCGTCGCCGAAGGCGAGGAGCCGGTCGATGCCGCGGGAAGAGCTCATGGGCGTCAGTATGTCGTGTGACGGTCCGGGACCCCCTGCGAAGCCGGTACACGGCGGTGGTGCCGGTGTTATCGTCGGTCTTCCCTTGACCGTGGAGTCGACATGGATCTCGCAGAGCTGATGGACAACGTCATCGAGCCGTCCGCCGTGCACGTCGCCGGCGAGGGGGAGCGGCTCGTCGCGATGAGGCTCGCCGACGACTTCAG
>JBEVGQ010000385.1:0-21405 GCA_040511655.1 Aeromicrobium sp.
CGGTTGCCGTTGTCGATGTCGACGATGTGGACGAGCTCGCCGGGCAGCAGGTCGGCGGCCTCGAGCAGGTCGAGGTCGACCGTCACGGAGCCGACGTAGTGCAGGTCGGCCTGGGTGACGGTGGCGCGGTGGATCTTGGACTTCATCATGGTGCGGATCATGAGTGATCTCCCAGGGTCAGGGCGGTGTTGTCGAGCAGTCGGGGCCTGCCGACCCGTGCCGCGACGAGCAGGCGAGCCTCGGCGCCGGGCACGGGCGGTCCGAGCTCGGGATCGGTCAGGACGAGGTAGTCGAGGTCGACGTCGGCCGGGTCGATGACGGCGTGCGCCGCGGCCAGCACGGCGTCCGGGCCTTCGGACGAGGCGGCGACACCGGCACGCAGCGCGGCCGAGATCGCGGCGGCCGTCGCGCGCTCGTCGCCGGTCAGGTAACGGTTGCGCGAGCTCAGCGCCAGGCCGTCGGCCTCGCGGACGGTCGGGCACCCGACGACGTCGACCCCCAGCGCGATCTCGCGCGCCATCTGCCGGATGAGCGTCAGCTGCTGGTAGTCCTTCTCGCCGAACACCGCGACGTCGGGACGCACCAGGCCGAACAGCTTGGCGACGACGGTGAGGACGCCGCGAAAGTGCGTGGGCCGTGACGCGCCCTCGAGGATCGAGCCGAGCGGCCCGGGGTCGACCGTCACGGTGTCGACGAGGCCGGACGGGTACATCACCGGGATGGTCGGCGCGAAGACGACGTCGACACCGGCCTCGGCGCACCGCTCGAGGTCGGCGTCGAAGGTGCGCGGGTAGTCGTCGAAGTCCTCGCCCGGCGCGAACTGCGTCGGGTTGACGAAGATCGACGCGACGAGCGTCTCGCCCAGAGGCCGGGCGTGCTTCAGCAGCTGCACGTGCCCGTCGTGGAGGGCGCCCATCGTGGGGACGAACGAGACCGACGACGCCCCGCGGGCGGCGACGAGCTCGGCGCGGGTGCGCGCGACGACCGGGCTCACGTCAGAACCCGGCGGCGATGTGCGCCATGGTGTCCCAGTCGGCCTCGTCGAGCACCTGGCGGATCGTGCCGGCGGTGACGTGGTCGAGGCGGTGGTCGACCTCTGCACGGCGGGCCGTGGCGCGCGCGAGCTCGAGGTAGGCGTCGACCGTGGCGTCGTCGACGTCGGCCGCGGCGAGCGCGTCGACGTGGGCGCGGATCGTCGTGACGTCGCCCCGGACGACGGGACCCGTGAGAGCAGCGTCGCCGTAGGCGAGGACGTTGTCGAGCGCCGCCGTGAGCAGCGGCCGGAGCACGGCGGCGGGATCGCCAGCTCCGGCCGTGCGCAGCAGGTCCATCGACTGCGCGACCAGCGTGACGAGGTGGTTGGCTCCGTGGGCCAGGGCCGCGTGGTAGAGCGCGCGGTCGGCCTCGGCGACCCACATCGGCACGCCGCCCAGCGCCGCCACGAGCTCTTCGGCGAGCGGACGGTCGGCGACGGCGGCCGTGAGGCCGAAGACCGGCTGGCGGTCGAAGTCGACGGCCGTGCCGGTGAACGTCATGGCGGGGTGGAACGCGATCGGACGGGCGCCGAGACGCGTCAGCGACGCGAGGGCGTCGAGACCGTGACGACCGCTGGTGTGCAGGACGTACTGGCCGGGGCGCACGGCCCCCGAGGCTGCGAGCTGCTCGGCGACCGCGATGAGGCTGTCGTCGGGCACCGCGAGCACGAGCACGTCGGCGGCGGACGCCACCTGCTCGGGCGTGAGCACTGCAACGCCAGGCAGAAGGGTGTCGGCGCGCAGGCGGGACGCCTCGGACCGTCCGCTGACGCCGACGACCGGGTAGCCCGCAGAGCGCAGACGAGCGGCGAGGACGGAACCGACCTTGCCGGCCCCGACGACGCCCATGGAGAGACGCTTCATGGTGGTTGCCCACTTTCGTGTCACAGCGTTCCAGTCCCTGACGGGTACCAGACAAATTGACCTCTTCAGCATATCCCCGACGCGTCAGATGCCCAGGGGGCCGGCCTGTGCGGTGGGTCACAGGCCGGGACGTCAGCGCGGTATGGACGCCGAAGCGGTGCCGCTGCGGTCGCCGTCGTGCAGCGTGACGGTCAGCGTGCGCGGCGCCCGGCGGGCCGCGCCGCGCAACGTGACCGTCCACCCGGAGCGGACGTATCGCCGCTGCGCCCCCTGGCGCGACGTGACGACGTGCGGCTCGGCCCCGGGCGTGACGTCGACGAGGTCGCCGTCGGTCTTGACCGTCAGCGACGGATCGGCGAGCTCGACGTTCGAGAACCACGCCGCGACGTCGAGCACGAGGTCAGCACCGTCCGCCCGCCGCGAGCGCACGAGGGCACGCGCCGCGGTCTGCTCGTCCGTCAGGACGTACGCCGCGGGGTCGACGGCATCGACGCCCCACCCGGGCAGGTAGACGGTGGTGCCGGACGGCTCGAAGCCGGACGGGTGCATCTCGGGCTGCATGCCCTCGGCCCGCACGAAGCGCCACACGGCGTCACGGTCGCCAGAGGCGAGCAGCGCGTGCAGCACCCGGTACTGGGCCGGCACCTCGGACGCGTAGCGGTCGGCCGGAGCGGCCAGCACGATGGTGGGCACCCGCTCGGCCAGGGCGTCGAGGTAGTCGTCGTCGGCGCGCTCGAGCTTGAGCAGCGAGTTGGGGATGTTGTAGCGCAGGTACTGCAGGATCCGCTCCTCGCGCGCCACGGGCAGCGGCTCGAGGATCTCGAGCACGGCGTCCATCGCGTCGTGGCGGGCGTGGACGGCCGCGGCGGTGACGTGCCCCTGCGAGATCGAGGTCTCCATGCGGCGCCACGTGTAGGCCGGGACGCCCGTGATGTCGAGCGACCTCGCCTTCAGGAAGGCCTCGGCCGCGACGCGCTGGTCGCCGGCCAGCAGCACGGTCGGGTAGACGAAGCCGTGCTCGTCCCAGAACGCACGGCGGAAGATCTTGCCGCCGGGGATCGCGCTGACCAGCACGTCGGGGCGCTCGGCCAGCGTGACCGCCTCGGCCGGACGCGCGTGCACGGCGCGGATCCATGGCGCGGGCGGACGCACCACGTCGCCCTCGCGGCGCTGGTAGGGCATCACCGCGACGTCGGAGCCGCTGCGGCGCAGGCCGTCCATCGCGACCTGGATGCCGGTGCGGGTGACGGTGTCGTCGGAGTCGACGAACGTCAGGTACTCGCCGCTCGCAGCCTCGGTGCCGGTGCGCCGGGCCACGCCCACGCCGCCGTTGGGCTGGCTCATCACCGTCACCTCCGGGTGCCGCTCGGCGAAGGCGCGGACCACCGCGAGGCTGTCGTCGGTCGAGCCGTCGTCGACCACGAGGATCTCGATGTTGCGGTACTGCTGGTCGAGCACCGACTGCAGCGACTCCTCGACCAGGTCGGCGGCGTTGTAGACCGGGACGACGACGCTGAGCAGCGGGCTGTCGCGATTGCGCCAGCGACGGCGGGCCGCGCCGAGCGCTCGTCGCGCCGTGGAGCGCCGCGCGGTGTCCGTCACGCGCCGAGCATAACGAGAGACCCCATCCGCCTCGGGAGACGTGCCCTAGATTGGGCGCGTGGCGGCACACCTGGTCTCGTGGCAGGCGGCGTGGGACGCCGCGCTCTACGCTGACGGCGGCTTCTTCCGCACCGTCCGGCCCGCCGACCACTTCCGCACCAGCGCGCACCTCTGGACGTTCGCGCGTGCCGTGGCCGAGCTGGCGCGACGCACCGACGCCGCGACCGTCGTCGACCTGGGCGCGGGCGGCGGCGAGCTGCTGGCGGCGTTGCGCCCGCTGCTGCCCGACGTCGGGCTCGTGGGGGTCGAGGTGGCGTCACGTCCCGACGGGCTGCCCGACGACGTCGCGTGGACGTCCGGGCTGCCCGACCGCGTCGACGGCCTGCTGATCGCGAACGAGTGGCTCGACAACATCCCGTGCCCCGTCGTCGAGCGCGATGCCGAGGGCAGCGACCGCGTCGTGCTGGTCGACCCGTCCACGGGCGAGGAGGCGCTCGGCGAGGTCCACGACTCCGCGTGGATGCGCCGGTGGTGGACGTTGACGGCTCCGGGCGAGCGCGCCGAGGACGGCTCGGCCCGCGACGCGGCGTGGGCCGATGCCGTCGCCCGGGTCGACGGCGTCGCGGTCGCGATCGACTACGGACACGTGCTGCCCGACCGTCCGCCGTTCGGCACCCTGCGCTCGTACGCCGGCGGCCGCGAGGTCGAGGTGCGCCCCGACGGCAGCCGCGACGTCACGGCGCACGTGGCGGTCGACGCCGTGGCCGCGGCGGTCGACGGACGCCTGGTGCGTCAGCGCGACGCGCTGGCCGAGCTGGGGGTCGACGGGCGTCGGCCGCCCCTGGACCAAGCCCGCACCGACCCGGCCGGGTACGTCCGCGCGCTGTCCGGTGCGGGCGAGGCGGCCGAGCTGACCTCCAGGGGCGGCCTCGGCGACTTCTGGTGGATCGTCACCGACCGGCGAGGTGCTGCATGACGGTCATGCCCGAGGGCGCCTACGTCTCGGTGATCGGCGGCATCCGCCCCGGCGCCGGCGGGCAGACCCGCGTCCTGCTGCTCAGGCACCGGTTGTTCGCGCAGCACCTGGGCATCGACGTACCGATCCTGACGTTCAACCCGCGCTCCGACTACGACCGCGTCCGGCAGTCGCTGCACGACGACGGCCTGCTGCTGCCGAGCAGCCGCGTGCTCAACATGCACGAGGACCTGCGCACGCGCGACCTCTCCACCGTCGCCGGGACGGCCACGACACCGCGTCCCCCCGCCACGCAGACCGCCGACAAGCCCGACCGCGAGGGACGTCCGTGGCGGCGCACCATGACGCCCGACGACGGCGGCGAGGCGTGGCTCGAGTACCTCCGCGTCGACGGGACTCCCTACGCGCGCACCCCGGTCGACGGCGGCAGCGGAGCCGTCGAGGTGCTGCTGCCCGACGGCTCGGCCGCCGGCACCTGGCCGACGCTGGGCGGCATGTGGTGCTGGTGGACGCAGCTCGTGACGCCGTCGACGGGCCACGTGTTCGTGCTGAGCGACAGCCGGTTCGTCGCCCAGCAGCTCACCGCGATCGACGACGACCGCTTCTTCGTGCTGCACCAGATGCACAACCCCCACACGGTCGGCCGCCGCCACTGGACGTCCGAGATCAGCGCGACGTACGCCGAGTCGATGGAGCACCTCGGACGGCTCGACGCCCTCAGCACCCTGACCGTGCGCCAGCGTGACGACGTGGCCCGCCGCTACGGCGACACCGACCACCTCGTCGTGGTCCCCAACCCCGTCGAGCTGCCACCCGTGCCCGAGCCCCGACCCGCGCGACAGGCCGGCCGCATCGTGGTGATCGCGCGGCTGCACAGCCAGAAGCGACTCGACCTGGCCGTCGACGCCTTCGCCGTGCTCGCACGGACGCACCCCGACGCACGTCTCGACGTGTACGGCAGCGGTCCCGAGCGCGAGGCCCTCGAGCGCCAGGTCGAGGGCCACGGGCTCGGCGACCGGGTGACGTTCTTCGGGCACGTGGCCCGCGCCGCCGACGAGCTGTGGGGGGCCGACGTCGCGTGGCTCACCAGCGCCTTCGAGGGCTACTCGTTGTTCCTGCTCGAGGCCCGTGCCCGCGAGTGCCCCGTCGTGTCGTTCGACGTGCCCTACGGCCCCCGCGAGCAGATCACCGACGGCGTCGACGGGGTGCTCGTGCCGTTCGGCGACGTCGAGGCGCTCGCCGCCGCGACCGCCGAGCTGCTCGACGACCCGGCCCGGCTCGACGCGATGCGCGCACCGGCACGGGCCGGTGCAGCGGCCCACGGGCACGAGCGCTTCCTCGACGACTGGGCCGACGTCGTCCGCGGGGCGATCGAGCGCAAGCCGCACCGCACCCGCATCGACGACGTCGTGGTGCTCGACGTCCGGCTCGGGCTGCCGTCGCGCCGCGGCGGGCTCACGCTGTCGGCCCGCCTCGAGGTCGTCGGCCACCTCGACCCGTCCTCGACCCACCTGTGCTGGCAGGCCTGGACCGACCAGATGGCCGATCCGCTCGAGCTGGCGGCCGACGTCACCCACGAAGGCGGCACCTGGACGATCACCGGGCAGGCCGACGCCGCCGCGCTCGCGACCCTCACGACGCAGGACCGTCCGGTCACGCTGAGGCTGCTGCTGGTGAGCCGCAACTCCGCCTGGCGGCACGAGCTGTTCAACGGGAGCCTGAGCCCTGACGGCCCGCTCAGACGGCTCCTCCGACGTGGAAGACTATTCACATGACGAGGCTGCTGATCCGTTCCGGCAAGGACCCGTTCACCCCCGTCGTGGCCGAGTCGACGCTGACGCAGGACGTCTTCAACAGCAACAGCGGCAACTACCTCTTCCAGCACTCGATGTGGAAGACGCTGTCGGTCGACGGCGCCGAGCTCGTGACCAACTCGACGCTGTCCGAGCGCGTGCCTCCCGAGCCGGGCGACGCGGCCCGCATCAACGACGAGTTCGACCACTTCGTCATCCCCATGGCCAATGCGTTCCGCCGCGAGTTCGAGCCGCGCCTGGCACGCCTCGCCGAGCTGCTGGAGGGCGTCACGATCCCCGTCACGGTCACCGGCATCGGTGCGCAGGCTCCTCACGGCCACGGCATCGAGGCCCTCGCGCCCGTCAACGACACGGTCAAGAAGTTCGTCGGCCTCGTGCTCGACCGCTCGGCGTCCATCGGCGTGCGGGGCGAGTTCACCCGTTCGTACCTGCTCAGCCTGGGCTTCCCCGACGAAGCGATCGACGTCATCGGGTGCCCGTCGCTGTACCTGCACGGTCGCGACTTCAGGGTCGACAAGCGGGTCGACGCCATCGCGTCCGACAGCCCCCTCGCGCTCAACCTGACCCCCGAGGTGCCGGGCATCGGCGCCTTCGCGACGGCGCAGGCCGAGCGCCACCCCCACCTGACCTACATCGGGCAGGACGCGCACGACCTGCGCATGCTGCTGTGGGGCGTCCCGTTCCCGCACGTGCACGACCCGCTGGTGCCGGTGCACCTCGAGCACCCGCTCTACCAGCAGGACCGCATCCGCCTCTTTCTCGACACGTGGCCCTGGTACGACTTCATGGCGACACAGCACTTCGCCTACGGCACGCGCTTCCACGGCAACGTCGCAGCGCTGCTGGGCGGCACTCCTGCGCACCTGCTGGCCCACGACTCGCGCACCCTCGAGCTCGCCGAGTACCACCGCATGCCGTTCACGACCATGCCGTCGTTCGAGGCCGATCTGAGCGCCGCCGAGCTGTACGCGGCGACCGACATGAGCGAGTTCAACGCCGAGCTGCCGAGCGGCTTCGACCGGTTCACGACCTTCCTCGACCGCAACGGGCTCGACCACATCCACACCGAGGGCAACGGCACCGGGACGTTCGACGCCGACCTCGCCGCCGCCGCCTTCCCGCCGCCCGTGCAGCCGCTGGTCGCTGGCGACGGCCACGAGATCGCGTCTCGCCTGCAGTGGCTGCGCGACGGCATGGTGCTCGACATCACCCGTCACCCCCAGGCGTACCAGCAACCGTGGGAGCACCCGGTGTGGAGCGGGGCCGGCAGCCGGCACGCCCGCCTGCACGCCAAGGTGCAGGCGCAGGCCGGTGAGATCGAGACGCTCTACGCCCGCCTCGAGATGGTCGAGCGTGGTTCGCCGTACATCGCGATGCGCCGCATCGGCCGCTGGTTCAAGCGGATGCTCCGCCGGTCATGACCGAGGTCACCGCGAGCGTCGGCGGGGGCGGCGGTCCGGGGTCGGGCTTCGACACGACCGACATGGTGCTCAACATCGGGCCCCAGCACCCCGCCACCCACGGCGTCCTTCGTCTGCGGCTGACGCTCGACGGTGAGCGCGTCAAGGCCTGCGAGCCGATCGTCGGCTACATGCACCGCGGCGTCGAGAAGCTCTTCGAGGTGCGCGACTACCGCCAGATCATCGTGCTGGCCAACCGCCACGACTGGCTCAGCGCCTTCTCGTCCGAGCTGGGCGTTGCGCTCGCCGTCGAGGACATGCTCGGCATGGAGGTGCCCGAGCGGGCCACCTGGATCCGCACGCTGCTGGCCGAGCTCAACCGGGTGCTCAACCACCTGATGTTCCTCGGCTCGTACCCGCTCGAGCTCGGCGCGATCACGCCGATCTTCTACGCCTTCCGCGAGCGCGAGACGATCCAGGAGGTCATGGAGGAGGTCTCCGGGGGCCGCATGCACTACATGTTCAACCGCGTCGGCGGCCTCAAGGAGGACATCCCGGCCGGCTGGACGGGTCGGACGTCCGCGGCGATCGCGACCGTCCGCGCGCGGCTCGGCGAGCTCGAGGACCTCATCCTCGGCAACGAGATCTTCCGCGCCCGCACCGTCGGCATCGGCGTGCTGTCGCCCGAGCTGGTGCACGCCTACGGCGTCTCGGGGCCGATCGCCCGGGCATCGGGCCTCGACCTGGACCTGCGCCGCGACGAGCCCTACCTGGCCTATGGCGAGCTGCAGGACGTCCTGCGCGTGCCGGTGCGCACCGAGGGCGACTGCCACGCACGGTTCGCGGTGCTGCTCGAGCAGACCAAGGTGTCGCTCGACCTGGCTGATGCGTGCCTGGCGCGGCTGGCCGAGCTCGAGCCGGGGCCCGTCAACGTCCGGCTGCCCAAGATCCTGAAGGCGCCCGAGGGGTCGACGTACGTCTGGACCGAGAATCCGCTCGGGCTCAACGGCTACTACCTGGTGTCGCGCGGAGAGAAGACGCCGTGGCGCCTCAAGCTGCGCACCGCGTCGTTCAACAACGTCGCCGTGCTGCCCGAGATCGTGTCGGGCACGGTCGTCGCCGATCTCGTCGCGATCCTCGGCTCGATGTTCTTCGTCGTCGGCGACATCGACAAGTAGCCGCCGGGTCGCGGGCTAGGGTCGAGCCATGGCTGACGAACGCATCCCCACGCCCGTCGACGAGCTGGCCGAGGAGTGGCTCGACACGATGCTCGACCTCTCGCCCGAGCTGCACGTGCAGCTGGGTCGGCCCGGACGGGAGTCCGACTACAGCGACCTCTCCCCCGACGGTGTCGCCGCGCAGGCCGACGCGGCCCGCGCGATGCTGGCCCGGGTGCGCGCCGCGCATCCTGACGACCAGACGGACGTCGTCACGCAGGCCGAGATGGTCCGCACCCTGAGCCTCGAGCTGGAGCAGATCGAGGCCGGGTTCTGGCAGCGCGACCTCAACGTCATCGCCTCCCCTGCCCAGGGTCTGCGCGACGTCTTCGACCTCATGGAGACGTCGTCGGTCGAGGACTGGGAGCACGTGGCGCGGCGCCTGCACCACCTGCCCACGGCCATGAGCGGATACCTCGACTCGCTGCGGATCGGCATCGCCGCGGGCAACGTGCCCGCGATCCGGCAGGTGCGCGAAGTGGCGGCCCAGGCACGCAAGCAGGTCGGCGACGACAGCTTCTTCGCCCAGCTGGCGGCCCGCGCCGACGTCCCCGCCTCGCTGCAGTCCGACCTCGACGGCGGCGCGCGGGCGTCGTCCGAGGCCTACGGACGGCTCGTGCAGTTCCTCGAGCACGACCTGGCACCCCACGCGCCCGAGGCCGACGCCGTCGGGCGCGAGCACTACGCCCTGGCCTCGCGATCGTTCGTCGGCGCCGAGATCGATCTCGACGAGACGTACGAGTGGGGCGTCGCCGAGCTCGACCGCATGGTGGCCGAGCAGGAGCAGATCGCCGACCAGATCCTCCCGGGTGCCGGCGTCGCCGAGGCCATCGAGCACCTCGACGCCGACCCGTCCCGCAAGCTGCACGGCACCGACGCGCTGCAGGCGTGGATGCAGCAGACCAGCGACCGCGCCATCGTCGAGCTCGGGCGCTCGCACTTCGACATCCCCGAGCCGATGCGCCGGCTCGAGTGCATGATCGCGCCGACGCAGGAGGGCGGCATCTACTACACCGCGCCGAGCGAGGACTTCGAGCGCGCTGGTCGCATGTGGTGGAGCGTGCCCGAGGGCATCACCGAGTTCGACACCTGGCGCGAGCTGACGACGGTCTACCACGAGGGCGTCCCCGGCCACCACCTCCAGCTGGGCCTCGCGACCTACAACAGCGCGCAGCTCAACGGGTGGCGACGGCTCAACTGGAACTCGGGACACGGCGAGGGGTGGGCCCTGTACGCCGAACGGCTGATGGCCGACCTCGGATACCTCGACGACCCCGCAGACCGGCTCGGCATGCTCGACGGGCAGCGGATGCGGGCGGCGCGCGTGGTGCTCGACATCGGCGTGCACCTGCGCAAGCCCAAGCCCGACGGCAGCGGCACGTGGACGGGCGAGGACGCCTTCGCGTTCATGGCCCAGCACGTCAACATGAACGACTCGTTCGTGCGCTTCGAGGTCAACCGCTACCTCGGGTGGGCCGGACAGGCGCCGTCGTACAAGGTCGGTCAGCGCATGTGGGAGCAGCTGCGCGACGACTGGGTCGCCGCCCACGCTGGCCGACCCGGTGGGGCGGACCTCAAGGAGTTCCACCGCCAGGCCCTGGCGGTGGGGAGCATCGGCCTCGGAACCCTCCGCACCACCCTCCTCCCCTAGGCGGGGGTGGGGTCGGCGCGGTCGTCGTCGTCATCGTCGGGAAGCCGGCAGGCCCGCTCGAGCAGCAGGGCGGCCACCAGGAGCAGCAGGCTCGCGATGGCAGCGGCGAGCCCGCGCACGAACCGCTCGCGCCCCAGCGTGGCGTCGAGGGCGTCGAAGAAGGCCAGTGCGTAGCCGCCGTAGAAGCCTCCGACCAGCGCGCCCACGATGGAGCACGCCTTGGCCAGCGAGAGCATCCGGATGCCGTGATCGGCCGCCATGCGCTCGTGCCGACGGTGCAGCGTCTGCCACGTGCTGTAGGCGAACATCCCTACCACCACCGCGCCCGCCAGGAGCACCAGCGGAGCCACCCACCCCAGCCGGGGCGGCGTGCCGTCGAGCCGCACGATCAGCGGCGGCGTCAACCTGCCGCCGACGATCCCGACGGCGAGCAGGACGACGACCGACAGCGCCGACGTCGGTTTGGCGGTCACAGGATGATCTCGAGGTCCTCACGCTTGACGATGCCGCTGGTGTCGATGTCGCCGATCAGGTCGGCGACGAAGCCCTTGCCCGGGATCTCGCCCTCGGGGTCGATCTCGAGCCACGGGACGAGCACGAAGCCACGCTCGTGGGCGCGCGGATGCGGCAGCACCAGCTGCTCGTCCTCGGCGACGCGGTTGCCGACGACGATGACGTCGACGTCGAGCGTGCGGGGCGCACCGGGTTCGGAACGCTCGCGCCCGAAGGCGTCCTCGATCGCGAGCGCGCGGTCGAGGAGGGTGTGCACCGTGAGGGTCGTGTCGATCAGGACGACGGCGTTGAGGAACTTGCCCGAGCTCTCCGGCCCGCCGACCGGCTCCGTCTCGTAGACCGACGAGATCGCGACGACGGTGACCTCGGGGGTGTCCTCCAAGGCGGAGACACCGCCCTGCAGCTTGTCGATGCGATCGCCCAGGTTGGATCCGATCGCCAGGACGGCCTGACGGATGGGACGCATGCCGCCCGTCATCGTGTCGGCGTCGAGCACGTACGGGGTGGGCGCTTCGGTCACTGTCTGCTCCGCTCTATCGTGACGGCGACGTCGTGGAACGTCACCGCGATGGGCGCTTCTGGCTTGTGCACCGTCACGCTAACCCATCGGACCTGGTCTTCGGCCAGGCACAAGTCCACCATACGTAGCGCGAGCGTCTCGATGAGGTCGACGGGATCGCTCACGACGGCATCGTGGATCTGCTGGGCCAGGACGCCGTAGTGCACGGTCTTGGTCAGATCGTGCTCGCGCGCCGCCGGGCCGAGGTCGAGACCCAGGCTCACGTCGACGACGAATGTTTGCCCGTTCTTCTTCTCGTCGTCGAACACCCCGTGGTGCCCGTGCGCCGAGATGCCGATCAGGTCGATGCGGTCGAGGCCGTCGGGGATGGCCATTCAGTCGTCCTCCAGCATCATCTCGGCGATCGGCGAGGCGTGGCGGGACCAGAACTTCCAGGACCCCCCGGCCTTGACCAGGATACTCGTGCACACGGCGCGGCCTCCCGAGAAGCCCTCTGCCGCGGCGTCGAGGCCCTCGCCCGAGAGGATGTTCTCGGTGCAGACGACGACGGCCGTGTCGGGATCGTCGGCGCCGCGGGGCAGCGTCACGACGTCGACGTCGGTGAGGAAGAACTGGATGTAGCCGACGTTGGCCATCAGCACGGTCCACGACCGCAGCACCTGCGACGTCCCCCGTAGCGGGACGGCCCCGGGATGGACGCAGGACGTGCCGGGGTCGTCGACCCACAGCGAGGCCATCAGGTCGACGTCGCCGGACTCGACGGCGTCGTAGAACAGGCGGTGGGTCGTCAGGGGATCGCTCACCCGCGTCCCTCCGACCCGCCCGTGCCCTGCTCACGGCGCAGACGTTCCACGACCCGCACGGCATCGGCGGACGAACGGGCGTCGTGCACGCGGACGCACCACGCCCCGGCCGAGGCGGCCAGGGTGCTGACCGCGGCCGTGGCGTCGTCGCGCTCGCCCGAGGGGCGCGGCCCGTCGTCACCCGCCAGCAGCTCGCCGAGGAATCCCTTGCGACTGGCAGCGACGAGCAGCGGGTAGCCCAGCTCGACGAAGGCGTCGAGGTGGGCCAGCACGGTCCAGTTCTGCTCTCCGGTCTTGGAGAAGCCGAGGCCCGGGTCGACGATGATGCGCTCAGGTGCGACGCCCGAGGCCAGCGCGGCGTCGACCTGCACACCCAGCTCGTCGCGGATGTCGGCGACCAGGTCGTCGTAGTGGGTGTGTCGCTGCATCGAGGCGGAGTGCTCGCGCCAGTGCATCAGCACGACCGGTGAGCCCGTCTCGGCGGCGAGCGCCATCATGTCGGGGTCGGCGCGGCCTCCGGAGACGTCGTTGATGATCGATGCCCCGGCGTCGAGCGCGCGGCGCGCGGTCGCGGCGCGCATGGTGTCGACGGAGACGACGATCCCCTCGGCGACGAGGCCGTCGATGACCGGCAGCACCCGACGGGCCTCCTCGTCGGCGTCGATGCGCAGGGCCCCCGGACGGGTCGACTCGCCGCCCACGTCGACCAGGTCGGCGCCGTCGCCCGCGAGCGACACCCCGTGCCGGACGGCCGTCGCGGCGTCGAGCCAGCGACCGCCGTCGGAGAACGAGTCGGGCGTGACGTTGACGACGCCCATCACGAGGCATCGGTCGGGCGCCCCGTCGGACAGCCGGGCGAGATCGAGCACTGCCGACCTAGCGGGCCGTGATGAGGCCCATGGCCTCGGCTCGGGTGGCGGGGTCGCGCAGCTGGCCGCGCACCGCGCTGGTGACGGTCTTGGCACCGCCCTTGCGGACGCCGCGCATGGCCATGCACAGGTGCTCGGCCTCGAGCACCACGATGACGCCCTTGGGCTTGAGCACCTCGACGAGCGACTCGGCGATCTGCGTCGTCAGGCGCTCCTGCACCTGAGGCCGGCGGGCGTAGACGTCGACCAGCCGGGCCAGCTTCGACAGGCCGGTGACCCGTCCGCCCTCCGCCGGGATGTAGCCGACGTGGGCGACACCGAAGAACGGCACCAGGTGGTGCTCGCACATCGACCACAGCTCGATGTCCTTGACCAGGACGAGCTCTTCGTGGCCGACCGCGAACTCGATGTTGAGGACGTCGGCCGCCGACTGGTCGAGCCCGGCGAGCAGCTCGTCGTACGACTTGGCGACACGCATGGGCGTGTCCTTCAGCCCGTCGCGGTCGGGGTCCTCGCCGACGGCGATCAACAGCTCGCGGATCGCCGCCTCGGCCCGCGGCCGATCGACCGTCATGCCGGCCCGGGACCGGCCGGGGGGCCCGCGTCGACGCCGGCGTCGGGGCCGACGACGATCGGCGTGCTCTTGTCGTTCTCGCCGCTGTAGGACCGGCCCGGGATGTTGTCGACCGGCGGACGGGTGTCGGGCACGCGCGAGTCGGACCCGGTCCATGCCGGACGGATGGCGCGACGTCGCAGCGGCTCGAAGATCGTCGCCACCTGCGCCTTGTCGAGCGTCTCCTTCTCAAGCAGCTCGGTGACGAGGGCGTCGAGCACGTCGCGGTTCTCGTGCAGGATGTCGAAGGCCTCCTGGTGCGCGAACGTGATGAGCTTGTTGATCTCGTCGTCGACGATCGCGGCCACGTTCTCGGAGTAGTTGCGCGCGTGCCCGATGTCGCGGCCCAGGAACGGCTGGCTCTCGTTCTCGCCGAGACGCACGGCGCCGAGACGCTCGGTCATGCCGTACTGCGTGACCATGGCCCGCGCGAGGTTGGTGGCCTTCTCGATGTCGTTGCCGGCACCCGTGGTGGGGTCGTGGAAGACCAGCTCCTCGGCGGCGCGGCCGCCCAGCATGTACGCGAGCTTGTCGAGCAGCTCGGCGCGCGTCTGGGAGTACTTGTCCTCGTCGGGCAGCACCATCGTGTAGCCGAGCGCACGGCCGCGGGGCAGGATCGTGATCTTGTGCACCGGGTCGCTCTGCGGCAGGGCCGCGGCCACCAGCGCGTGCCCGCCCTCGTGGTAGGCGGTGATGCGCCGCTCGTTCTCGTTCATCAGGCGGGTGCGCTTCTGCGGACCGGAGATGACGCGGTCGATGGCCTCGTCGAGCGCGACGGCGTCGATCGTCTTGGCACCGTTGCGGGCCGTCAGGAGCGCGGCCTCGTTGAGGACGTTGGCCAGGTCGGCACCCGAGAAGCCCGGCGTGCGGCGACCGATCGCCTCGAGGTCGACGCCCGGTGCGATGGGCTTGCCGCGGGCGTGGACCTTGAGGATCTGCGTGCGGCCGGCCAGGTCGGGCGCCTCGACGCCGATCTGACGGTCGAAGCGGCCCGGACGCAGCAGGGCGGGGTCGAGCACGTCGGGACGGTTGGTCGCCGCGATGAGGATGACTCCGCCGCGCACGTCGAAGCCGTCCATCTCGACGAGCAGCTGGTTGAGGGTCTGCTCGCGCTCGTCGTGACCGCCGCCCATGCCGGTGCCGCGGTGGCGCCCGACGGCGTCGATCTCGTCGATGAACACGATCGCCGGAGCGTTCTCCTTGGCCTGCTCGAACAGGTCGCGGACGCGGCTCGCGCCGACGCCGACGAACATCTCGACGAAGTCGGAGCCCGAGATCGAGTAGAACGGGACGCCTGCCTCGCCGGCGACCGCGCGGGCCAGCAGCGTCTTGCCGGTGCCGGGAGGGCCGTACAGCAGGACGCCCTTGGGGATCTTGGCCCCGACGGCCTGGAACTTGGCGGGCTCCTGCAGGAACTCCTTGATCTCGCCGAGCTCCTCGATCGCCTCGTCGCACCCGGCGACGTCGGCGAAGGTGGTCTTGGGCGTGTCCTTGCTCATCAGCTTCGCCTTGGACTTGGCGAACTTCATGACGCCGGCGCCGCCGCCCTGGCTGCGGCTGAGGAAGTAGATGAGCAGGCCGAAGATCAGCAGGATCGGCAGGAAGGAGATGAGGAACGAGCCGATGAACGACTGCTTGGGCACGTCGACGTCGAACGTCTTGAGCTTCTTGTCGGCGACGGCGGTCTCGGCCTGCTGCACGAGGCGCGCGCCCTGGTCGCCGAGGTACTCAGCCTTGACCTTGGTGCCGTTGTCGAGGGTGGCCTGGATCTGCTGGTCGCCGTCGACGAACTTGACGTCCTTGACCTTGCCCGTCTCGAGGTAGGTCACCATCGTGGCGGTCTTGATCTGCTTGTAGCCGTCGGCCGACGAGGAGACCGAGACGATCGTGATCACGACGATCGTGATGAGGGCGATCCAGAGCCACGGGCCCTTGAGAAGGCGTTTGAAGTTCATGTAGCGGCGTGGATCGGGTCCACTCCTCCTCGGGTGATGGTCGGTAGTCGAACGGTACACGGGGCGCCGCTCATCAGTTGAACGTGCTCAATGCCCGCCATCGTTCCCCAGAACAGTTCGCCCGCAGCGAACTCAGGGCCGCTGAGCCTGCCCTACGAGTAGACGTGGGGGGAGAGCGTGCCGATGCAGCGCAGGTTGCGGTAGCGCTCGTTGTAGTCGAGGCCGTAGCCGACGACGAAGGCGTTGGGGATGTCGAAACCGACGTACTTGACCTCGACGTCCATCTGCTGCGCGTCGGGCTTGCGCAGCAGCGTCGCGATCTCGACGGAGGCCGGTCCGCGCGAGCGCAGGTTGGTGATGAGCCACGACAGCGTCAGACCGGTGTCGATGATGTCCTCGACGATCAGCACGTGACGGCCGTTGAGGTCGGTGTCGAGGTCCTTGAGGATGCGTACGACACCGGACGACTTGGTGCCCGAGCCGTACGACGACACCGCCATCCAGTCCATCTCGACGTGCCGCTCGAGGCTGCGGGCGAGATCGGCCATGACCATGACGGCGCCCTTGAGGACGCCGACGAGGAGCAGGTCCTTGCCCTCGTAGTCGGCTTCGATCTGCCGCGCGATCTCCGCGAGACGGCTCGTGATCTGCTCCTCGGTGAAGAGGGTCTGGTCGAGCTCGAGGTCACCTTCGACATGCGTCTGGTCCACGGGATCAGCCTCCCACAGGGGTGGCTGCGAACATCAGGGAAGTCCCACCTGACGTCCTGACACGGGTCGCGCTCACTGCTCCAGGCAGCTCGATGCGCTGCTGCCCGTGCCAGTCGGTCACGAGCCGGTCGAGCTCGGCCAGGTGGCTCGCGGCGAGCTCGGCGGCGCTCGCGCCGGCGGCCAGCGCGAGCCGGCGCAGCACCCGGGACCTCAGCGCCGGCGGCAGCGCGGCGAGCGTCGGCACGTCCGACGGGTCGGAGACGTCGGCGGCCAGCCGGTCGAGCAGGGCCCCGTCGGCTCGGACCTGGTCGGCCGTGCGGGCCAGCGCCTCGGCGACGCCCCCGCCCAGGACGTCCTCGAGCAGGGGCATGACCTCGCTGCGCACCCGCGAGCGGCGGAACGCCGGATCGCTGTTGTGCGGGTCGGTCCACCACTGGAGACCCGAGGCGCGGCAGATGCGCTCGGTGTCGGCGCGTCGCATCGGCAGCAGCGGCCGACGCCACACCCCGTCTCGGGGTGCCATGCCGCTGATCGACCGGGGCCCCGAGCCGCGTCCCAGCCCGAGCAGCACGGTCTCGGCCTGGTCGTCGAGGGTGTGGGCCAGCAGCACGGCATCGGCTCCCGTCGACGCGAGGACGGCCAGGCGGGCGTCGCGCGCGGCCGCCTCGGGCCCGCCGGCTCGACCGACGTCGACGCGCTCGACCACGACCGGCACGCGCAGCGACCGCACCTGCCCGGCGGCGGTCGCCGCCACGTCGGCCGAGTCGCGCTGCAGGCCGTGGTCGACCACGACGGCCGACAGGCCGTACGACTCGCGCTCGGCGACGAACGCCGTGACCGCGGCGAGCGCGAGCGAGTCGGCGCCACCCGAGACCCCCACGACGACCCGGGCCCCCGCCGCCAGGTCGTGGAGCGCCGTCCGCACCAAGTTGCGTCCGGTCGCCACCGCCGGGTCGAGCGCGCCGCCCATCTCGTCCGCCTCGTCCTCGCCGGCCTAGCCGTGCACGCGTGCGACCCACGACGCCGGGTCGAGGATCTCGGAACGGTCAGGCAGGTTGGCCGGCTCGACCCACACCTGGTTGAAGCCATCGAGGCCGACCCGGGCGACGACCTCGCGGACGAACGTCGCGCCGTCCCGGTACTGCCGCATCTTGGCGTCGAGGCCGAGCAGTCGGCGCAGCAGACGGTCGAGGGGGCTGGCGCCGGCCCGGCGCTCGGTGAACTTGCGCCGGATCTCGGTGACGCTGGGGATGACCTCGGGCCCCACGCCGTCCATCACGACGTCGGCGTGGCCCTCGAGCAACGACATGATGCCGGTGAGCCGGTCGACGATCTCGCGCTGGCGGTCGTTCTGGAAGATGTCGCTCAGCGAGGCGTCGGAGTCGCCCTTGAGCACCCGGACGACCTCGCCGATGCCGTCGGACATCATCGAGGACAGTGCGGACGACTCGACGTCGGTGGCCTCGATGAACTCGTCGAGCAGCGACTTGAGGTGCGTGCGCATCCACGGGACCGCCGTGAACTGGACGCGGTGCGTCTCCTCGTGCAGGCAGACCCACAGCCTGAAGTCGTGCGGATCGACCCCGAGCTTGCGCTCGACCTCGACGATGTTGGGCGCGACGAGCAGCAGTCGTCCGCCCTCGCCCGCCGGTCCGTCCCAGAACGGGTCGAACTGGCCCAGCACCTTGGACGACATGAACGACATCAGCCCGCCGACCTCGACCCCGCCGACCTTGGCGCCCACCGTCGCGGCGACGCCGGTGGGGGTCTTGCCCGCCGCGGCGAGCTTGGCCTCGATGGGGCCCATGATCAACGCGAACGACTCGAGATTGGCCTCGACCCACCGAGGACGGTCGACGACGAGCACCGGGGCGGAGGCGGACGTCGCGTGCAACCGGCTGAACTCGCGCACGGGACCCTCGGACCGGGCGGCGCCCTCGCGCAGCTCGGCGACGGCCTCCGCGATCTCGCCTGCCGACATGTCGGGGCCGGGGCGAGACAGCTTCGTCGCCGTCGTCAACGCGAGGTTCCAGTCGATCATGACGTCACGCTACCTGTGGGCTCCCTGGCGAACGAGAATTTGCGTCCCCCAGGGAGGCCGCCTGCGGCCGACCGTGAGCGCAGCGAGGGGGACTGACGCAAGCCCTCAGGCTTGGTTCGCCTCGGGCTCCGCCCTCACGGTCGCTGCGCTCCCTGGCGAACGAGGTGGAGGGGAGCGGCGTCGGCGATCGTGCAGGCTCGTCGGATGCTTCGAGACGTTACATAACGTTTACTGAGAACTGTTGACAGTTTGCAGTTGACGTCGATAGCGTGACTCGCGTCATAGTCCGCCGACCGGAAGCAGATGCATGTACGCCGCAGCCTGGAGCTCGCTCCCCGAGGTCGAGGGCCTGCCCAACAACTTCCGCACCGCCGTCGCGGGGCGTGAGATGGGCGTCAACCAGATCCGCTGGGTCCACCCGACCGAGCTGCCGCCGCACACCCACGAGGACGCCGAGCAGGCCATCGTGATGCTGAGCGGACGCATCGCCTTCACGATCGACGGCACCGAGCTCGAGCTCTCGGCCGGCGACGTCTGCCTGGTGCCACGCGGTTCCGTGCACGGCGGCCACAGCATCGAGGGAGAGGCCGTGTTCGTCGAGGTCTTCGCGCCGTTGCGCATCGAGAACCTCGTCGGCTTCCTCGGCGGACCGTCCATGCCGAAGCAGGAGGACCCCGCATGACCCTCCAGCAGATCACCCCGCGCGTCCACGTCGAGACCGCCCACCTGGGCAGCAACAACTCGATCATCGTCGGCGACGACGGCCTGATCCTCGTCGACTCGCCCCACCGCCCGACCGACGCGATGCGTTGGAACGAGACTGTCTCGGCCTTCGGCGACACGCGCTTCGTCGTCAACACCGACCACCACCCGGACCACACCATCGGCAACTTCTGGATGGGCGGCGAGGTCGTCTCGCACCGCGGCACCCGCGAGCGGCTGCTCACCGACGCACCCAGCGACGAGTACCTGCGCGACCTCTTCGAGCGCATCGATCCCGACGCCGTCGCCCTCGTCGACGACTACACCGTGCGCGTGCCCAACGTCGTGTTCAGCGAGCGTCTCGACGTCCACGTCGGCGGCGCGAGCCTCGAGCTGACGTTCCGCCCGGGCCACACGGCCAACAGCCTCCTCGCCTGGTTCCCCCAGGACGCCGTGATCTTCACCGGCGACATCGTGTGCGAGGCCGGTCTGCCGTCGTTCCAGGACTCGCGCCTGTCGAACTGGTTCGACGCCATCGACGCGGTCGCCGAGTACGACTTCGAGTTCCTCGTCCCCGGTCACGGGGAGGTGGCCGACCGGGCGGTGGTCGATCACTACCGCCAGCTCGGCCGCGAGGTCGTGGCCGACGTGGCCGCGGCGATCGCCGCCGGTCACGACCGTGACCAGGCGTGCGACGAGATCCGCTTCGAGGACAACATCCACGTCGACACCGATGACTACGTCGGCTACCCCGACTCGCTCGTCGAGATGTTCCAGCGTCGCTCGATCACGGTCATCTACGACGACCTGATCGAGGACCCCAGCCTCGCGAACCGATAGCAGCCCATCCGAGACCACAGCGAGCACGCAGCGTCCCTGCCTCACCCCCACCCCCACCCCCTTTGGAGTAGTCATGAACACCAAGAAGTTCTCGGCAGTCGCGGTCACCGCGGCCGCCCTGCTCGTCCTGGGAGCCTGCGGCAGCGGCTCCTCGGACGGCGGATCCGGGTCGTCCGGCGACAGCAAGGCCGAGGTAGCCGCAGCGCAGAAGGCCGTCGACGCCGCCAAGGCGGTCCCGGGCACCGACGACCTCGGTGAGCCGATCGACGTCGCCTCGCTCAAGGGCAAGACGATCTACTCGATCCCGATCGACAGCAAGGCCGAGTTCTACTCAGTCGGCGAGAAGGCCATGAAGAAGGTCGCGGCCGAGGCCGGCGTCAACTTCGTGACGTTCCCGTCCGACGGCACGCAGACGTCGTTCCAGCAGGGCATCCAGCAGGCCATCAACGCCAAGGCCGGCGCGATCATGCTGAACGGTCCGCTCGCCTCGACCCTCGGCCCGCAGATCGACGCGGCCAAGAAGGCCGGCATCCCGGTCATCCCCCTGCACCTCAGCGACAGCGAGGGCGACGGCACCCCGGGCCTGGACTACGAGGCGTTCGCGCCGTTCAACCAGGCGGCTCGCCTGTTCACGCAGTACGCGATCGCCAACCTGAAGGGTGAGCCGGTCCACGCGCTCGTCATCCAGGTCTCCGAGACCGGCCCCTCCAAGGGCATGGTCAAGACGATCGAGGACACCCTGAAGGACGAGGCGCCGTCGGGCTCCAAGGCGACGGTCGTCAACGCACCGGTCGCCCAGTGGTCGACGCAGGTGCAGGGCCTCGTGCAGTCGGCCCTGCTGAAGGACCCGAAGATCAACGCGGTCCTGCCGATCTACGACTCGATCGCCCTCTACGCGGCGCCCGGGATCAAGCAGGCCGCGCCCAACCGCGACATCAAGATCTACAGCTTCAACGGCACGCCCGCGATCCTGAAGATGGTCAAGGACGGCTCCGTGGCCGTCAACGTCGCCGAGAACCCCGACTGGGTCTCGTACGTCAACCTCGACGTCGCCTTCCGCGCGATGCTCGGCGTGCCGCCGATCAAGGGCGAGACCGGACCGCTGCGTCTGATCGACAAGTCCAACGTCGACGAGACCGGCAACCCGCCGGCCAGCGGCAAGGGCTTCGGCGACGAGTACCCGGCCGCGTTCCTCAAGCTCTGGGGCCTGGCGTAGTCCATGACGGATCCCACGACGACCGTGGCGAGGCGCCGGGGGGCGCCCGGCCCCCCCCCCCCCCC
>JBEVGQ010000386.1:0-8584 GCA_040511655.1 Aeromicrobium sp.
GCGGCGAGCAGCAGGAACCAGGCGAACGTCAGGGCGGCGAAGTCCTGCGCCTCGGGCGAGGCCCGCCAGATCAGCAGCCACACGGCGGCGCCGACCACCACGACGACCACGAGGCCGAACCAGTTGCGGATGAACGCCAGCATCATGGCCATCGTCGCCAGGCCGGCGTAGAGCGACCACGCCGTGCGTCCGTTCTGGACGAGCACGACCGACACCAGCCCGAGCGCCGCTGGCGCCAGGTAGCCGGCAGCGGCCGTCGCGACCATGCCGGGCCCGCGCGGCTTGCCGCTCGAGACGGTCAGGCCGGACGTGTCGGTGTGCAGACGGATGCCGTTGAGCCGTCTGCCGGTCAGCACCGCGACGGCGGCGTGACCGGCCTCGTGCACGAGCGTGACGAGATGGCGGGTGATCGACCAGGCGGGCGGCAGGACGACGAGCACGAGTGCTGCCGCCGCTGCCGCCCAGGTGGGGTCGAACGAGTCGGTCGTGGGCAGGGGTCAGCCGGCCTGTCCGTCGACGAGCTCGACGCGGGTCGCGTCGTGCTGCGAGGCACCCATCGCGGCCGCGAGGCGGTGGTGGACTGCACCCTCACGGTGACGGCTCTGACGGTCGAGCGAGAGGCCGAGCGCGGTCTGCGCCCATGCGCTCGTCGGCTCGATCTCGACCAGGCGGCGGAACGCCTGCTCGGCCGGCACGAGCTGCGCTGCCGCGAAGTGGGCGCGACCGATCAGCTCCCAGGCCGCACCGTTGCCCGGCTCGGCGTCGACGACTTTGCGCAGCACGCGGACAGCGTCGCGCGGGTGGCGGTCGGCGACGAGCTCCTCGCCGGTGCGGAACGCGTCGAACACGTCCATCGAGTCGATCATGGCCTCGGAGATGGTCGGCATGAAACGGATGGTCATGGTGCGCTCCTCTCGGGGGTGTGTGCCCGCCTCAACAGCCGGGACGAGCCGATCATTCCGTCGGTGTCGTGGGGCTGGGCGTGGTCGGGGTGGTCGGAGCGGCCGTCGTCGGAGCGGTGGGCGTGGGAGCCGGAGTAGGCGTGGCGGACGGTGCAGGCGTCGTGGCGGCGGGCGTGGGCGCCGTCGCGGTCGGCTCCGTCGGGAGAGGTGTCACGGAGCCGGTCTTCGTCGACGTGGGCTTGGGGTCGGGATCGTCGTTGCTCGACGCGCCGGAGCCGCCGAAGATCTTGCCGATGCGCGGGTTGTCGGAGCGGTTGCCGTAGGAGTCGCCGGTCACCGCCTCGTACGCGCCCATCAGGCCGACGGCGATGGCGAGAACGAGGGCCGTCGTGGCGATGATCGTCTTCCAGTGCAGACGGCGAGGCTGCTCGTCGTCGACCACCTGGGCACCCGTCACCGGCGAGCCGCCCACCTCCTCGGCCTGCTCGAAGGCCTCGGCGATCTCGCCCTCCTCGACGGCCGTCTGCACGATCGTGCCGCCGGCCGTCTGCACGCGCAGGGTCTTGCCCTTGTCGAGCGTGCGTCCGTAGAAGGCCGAGCTGATCGTGACCACCGAGCTGCCCAGGGCGGCCCCGATGAGCGTGCCGGCGACTCCGAGGCTCGAGGCGATCCAGGCGGCGGTCACAGCGGCGAGTGCGCTGACGGCCACCTGCAGCCACGAGACCTCGGCGAGGAATCCGGGACGTTTCGACATGGTGCCCAGACTAGGAGGTGGTCCCGAACGTCTGCGTCGTCAGCGTCTCGATCTCGTCGAGCCAGTCGGCCCGCTGCTCGGTCGTGGCGCTCGAGACGGGCCGCAGGACGCGGCGGGTCACCTGGGGTCCGCCCAGGTACGGAGCCACGCAGCGTCCCCAGATCGAGGCGAGCGGATCGCCGTACAGCGTCTCCTCCCGCTCGTCGGTCGTGTCGGAGGTGTTGACCACGAAGAGCTGCTGCACGGGAGCCAGCGGCTCCGGATGGCCGGTGGCGTCGGCGAGGCGGTAGGCGACGCCAGGTACGACGACGCGGTTGATCCAGCCCGTCAGGATGGCGGGCGGCATGCCCCACCAGTTGGGGTGGACGACGGCGAGCCCCTCGGCCTGGCGCAGCTCCTCCCGGTGCAGCGCGACCAGGGGGTCGTCCTCGCGGGCCAGCGTCGACTCGATCGTCGGGCCGCTGGTGTGCGACTCGAACGCCGGCATGATCGGGTCGAACAGCTCGGCGTAGAGGTCGTGCGACCGCACCTCGTGGCCCAGGTCGAGCAGCCGCTCGCCGATGCGCTCGGCGATGGCGTGGCAGTAGCTGTCGGCCCTGGGGTGGGCGAGCAGCAGCACGAGGTGGCTCATGGATCCATCGTTGCAGCAGCTGGTGCCAGGCGCTGGGCGTTCACGCCGGACGGGACGTCCTGATGGTGCTCCACCCGCCGTCGGTCTGGTCGACGAACAGCTGGGCGGGGATCGACTCCTTCATGGCCTCGACGTGACTGATGAGCCCGATCGTGCGACCGCCCTCGCGCAGGTCGTCGAGCGTCGCCATCGTGGTCTCGAGCGTGTCGGCGTCGAGGGAGCCGAAGCCCTCGTCGATGAACAAGGTGTCGAGGCGGATGCCGCCGGCCCGGTTGGTGAGCACCTCGGCCAGCCCGAGCGCCAGGGCCAGCGATGCCTGGAACTTCTCGCCTCCCGACAGCGACTGCGGTGGCCGGGTCTCGCCGGTGAACGCATCGAGCACGTCGAGCGCCAGGCCGGACTGCGCCCCGCGCCCCGCGAGCGCGTCGGAGTGCAGGAACTCGTAGCGGCCGCCTGTCATGTGCACCAGACGGGCGTTGGCCGCGCGCACGATCTCCTCGAGCTCTGCGGCCAGGGCGAAGGTCTCGAGGGCCATCTTCATGGTGTTGGGGGTCTGCCCGCGCACGGTGCTGGCGAGCCGGTGGACGACGGCGTGCTCCTCGCGCAGCGTGCCGGCCGCGGCCAGCGCCTCGCGGATCTGGGCGGCGAGCCGGTCGACCGTCGAGCGCCTCTGCCGAGCGGTCGACTCGGCGTCGAGGGCCTGCTTGTCGGCGGCGTCGGCGGCCGCGAACGCGGCCCGCGGGGAGTCGAGCTCGACCAGGTCGCCGGGCAGGTCGTGCAGGTTGCTCGACGCCAGGATCGAGGCGACCGACCGGGTCTCGGTGTCGTGATCGGCGACGCGAGCCTCGAGGGCGGCCTGCTCGCGGGGCTCCAGCCGCGCGGCCTCGGCGGCGGTCGCGTCGGCGATCTCGTGCTCGACCAGCGCGGCGGCGAGCAGCTGGCTCGCGGACTCGGCGTGCTCGGCGGACTCGCTGAGCGCCGCGGCGGTCTCGAGCAGCGCGCGTCCGGCGCGAACGTGCGCCGCGACGGCGGCCAGCCGGTCGGCCACAGACTCGTGGTCGCCCCGCGCCGCGTCGAGGGAGCGCACGGTGTCGTCGTGGGTGGTGGTCGCAGCGACCTCGGCGGCGACCAGCGCGGCGCGCCGCTGCTGGGCCGAGGCGATTCGCTCGGTCAGCGCGTCGACGTCGGCCGTCAACCGCTCGAGCGTCTGCTGCGCGGCGGCACGCTCGGCAACCGCGGCCTCGGCGTCGGCGACCGCGGCCTCGGCGTCGTCGACCAGCGACTGCAGCACGGGGGAGGTCTCGTCGCCGGCCGCCTCGCGCTCGGCGGCGAGACGCTTGATGAGCTCGTCGACCTCGCCATCGCACTTCTGCGACCGCCGGACGGCCTTGACGTAGTCGGCCTCGGCCTGCTCGACGTCACCGTCGTCGACGTGGCCCTCGGCCAGCACCGCTGGCGCCGGATGGGCCGACGACCCGCACACGGGGCACGGCTCGTCGGGCTCGAGCCGCTGGGCGAGGACCCCGGCGAAGCCGGCCCGCTGCCGGGCGCGCAGGTCGTCGCGGCGTGTGGACGCCTGCGTGACCTCGCGGCCTGCGTCGAGCTGACGCTGCTGGGCCTCGTCGAGCTCGACGGCCGTGCGATCGGCAGCCTCGGCCGCCGTGAGCCGCGCGCGCAACGACGTGACGGTCTGCTCGACGCCGCGCAGCACGGCGGCGCGCTCGTCGAGCGCCGGGAGCGTCACCCTGACCGTCTCGCGCTCGGCGCGCAGGTCGACCCGTGCCTGGGCGTCGAGCTCGACCTGCTCGTCGAAGGTGGCCAAGGCAGCGGCGGCGACGCGAACCGCGTCGGCCAGGCTCCCGAGGCCCTTCTCGCGGTCGGCGCTGTCGCGCAGCGAGCCGACGAGCTCGGACCACTGCTGCACGGACCTGGCCAGGGTGTCGGGGTCGGTCGCCTCGTCGGGCAGCAGCCGGCGGAACGTCTCATCGGCCGTGCGGTGCCGCAGCTGCGCGGCGTGGTGGGCACGGCGGGCCTCGCGCTCGGCCTCGACGCGGTGCCACACCTGTGCCGCCCGCGTGCCCTCGGCCAACCGGAGGCGCAGCTCGTCGATCTCGGGTCGGACGAGCTCGAGATCGGCCTGTCGGCGCAGCATCTCGGCGCGACGGTCCTGGCGCTCGCGGATGGACCTGGCCTCGTCGAAGGCGACCCGCGCGAGCTCGAGCGCGACCGCGGTGGCGTGACGCTCGGCCGCTGCGCTCTCGACGGCGTCGGCGTGCTGGCGGGCGATGTCGTCGACCCATGCCTCGACGCCCTCGCCGGTGGCGGGGTCGACCGTTTCGGGCAGCTCGTGCTGGGTCTCGCCGGCCAGTGACGCGCTGTAGGTGCTGATCGCCGTCGACGACGAGGCCAGTCGCTCGCCGAGCGTGCGGGCCCGGGCGTCGAGCGCCTCGCTGTAGTCGGCGAAGCGGCGCGTGTCGAACAGCATGCGCAGCAGCTCGCGCCGCTTGTCGCTCGTGGCGACGAGGAACTCCTGGAACTGCCCCTGGGCGAGCAGGATGACCTGCTGGAACTGCTTGGCCGACAGCCGCACGATCTCTTCGATGCGCACCTCGGCGTTGCCGGTCTTGGACTCGACGACCTCCCAGCCGTCGCCGACCAGTCGGGCCAGCTCGAAGGTGGGCGGCGCCGTGGTGGTGCCCGTGCCGCGCTGCTTGGGGCGCTGGTACGCCGGGCTGCGGGTCACACGGAACCGTCCGTCGGCGGTGCTGAGCTCGATCGTGACCCGGCACGGGTCGGTGGGGCCGATGTGGTCGCTGCGCACCTTCTCGCCCGCCCCGCCGTCGTAGCGCGGGATGCTGCCGAACAGGGCGTACGTGACGGCGTCGAGGATCGAGGTCTTGCCGGCGCCGGTGCGGCCCGTGATGAGGAAGATGCCGTCGTCGTCGAACGCGTCGAAGTCGACCGTCTCGGTGTCGCGGTAGGGGCCGAAGCCCGTCATGGTGACCTGGTGGATCTTCATGCCGACCTGCTCGCCTCGCGCTCGGCGATGACGTCGCGCACCAAGGTGCTCTCGAGGTCGGTGGAGCCCTCGCCGTTGCGGACCTTGGTGAGGAAGGTGTCGACGAGCTGGTCGTCGGTCTTGCCCCGCACCAGCTCGGCGTAGCTGCGCCCGCCGTCGTCGTGCACGCGGCTGGGACGGAACTCGAGGTGTGCGCAGTGGGCGAACCGCGTCTGCAGCCGTCGCATCGCGTCCATGGGGCGAGTGGTGTCGGTGAGCACCGCGCTGACCCAGTGATCGGCCACGGCGTCGAGAGCCGTGTCGACGAGCAGGTCGTCGAGCGTGCCGGTGACGACCGTGAGGGGCCGCGGCACGGGCAGGTCGACCCAGGCGACGTCGGCCAGGCCTCCGGCGTCGAGGTCGACCAGCCAGCCGCCGCGCGGCTTGCCGGCCTCGGAGAACGAGTAGTGCAGCGGCGCCCCGCTGTAGCGGACGTGCCCGGAGAGCCGGGCCCGCCCGTGGATGTGGCCCAGGGCCGCGTAGTCGACGCCGTCGAACGTCGGCACCGGCACCTTGTCGACGCCGCCCACCGCCGGGCCGACGATGTCGCGCTCGGAGTCGCACGACTCTCCGTCGGCCCCCTGCACGAACGTGTGCGCCAGCACCACGGAGCGTCCGGCGCGGGTGGCGAGGTCGTCGCGCACGAGCTGCATGGCGCGGCCTACGACGTCCTTCTGCGAGCGCATCGGGGCGTCGGACCACACGTGCCGCAGACGGGCGGGCTCGAGGAAGGGCATGCCGTAGACGTGGACGGGCCCGTGCTCGTCGGTGAGGGTGACGGGCCGGGTGATCTGCTCCGGCGTGGTGACGACGTGGACGCCGGCCGCGGCGGCGAAGGCCGACATGGTGCCCAGACGGGCGGGGGAGTCGTGGTTGCCACTCGTGACGACGACGACGGCGCCGGCCTCGCGCAACCGCAGGAGGATCGAGTTGAGCAGGTCGACGGCCTCGGCCGAGGGTGTCGACGAGTCGTAGACGTCGCCCGACACCAGCACCACGTCGACCTGCCGGTCGCGCACGACCCCGACGACCGCTTCGAAGACCTCGTCGAGCGCGGCAAGGGTCGAGTGCCCGTGGAAGGTGCGACCGACGTGCCAGTCAGAGGTGTGCAGGATCCGCATGTCTGGAGCCTAGACGGGGTGTCCGACACCTCGTCCCGCGACCGATTCGGCGGTTCCCTGGACAGCACCGACCCCGGTGCGGTGAGGTGTCCTGACAGCACGGCGCTGCACGGCGCCGGCCGCTACGTGTGGAGAGGTGGCCCCGTGGCCCAGGTGGACGAAGAACCCCGCGAGGAGCTGAAGGCCGATGCGATCGGCTTCGTCGATGCGCTCGTGATCGGGCTGAACGCGACGTCGCCGGCCTACTCGATCGCCGCCGTGATCGGGCCGCTCGTGGTCATCGCCGGCGTGCACGCGCCGGGCGTCATGCTCGCGTCGTTCGTGCCGATGCTGTTCATCGCGTCGGCGTTCTACTACCTCAACAAGGTCGACAAGGACTGCGGGACGACCTTCTCGTGGGTCACTCGGTCGATGGGCCCTTGGGCCGGCTGGCTCGGCGGGTGGGCCATCACGATGACCGGCATCCTGGTCGTCGGATCGCTCGCCGACGTCGGCGTCAGCTTCACGCTGCGTGGCTTCGGGCTCGATGCCGCCGCCGACACAGCCTGGATCCGCCAAGGCCTGGCGGTGCTGCTGATCCTCGCCATGACCGCGATCTGCGTGGCCGGCACCGAGGGCTCGGCCAAGCTGCAGAACGTGCTGATCCTCGCGCAGGTCGTGTTCCTGCTGGTCTTCGCCGCGGTGGCGGTCTACCGGGTCTACGCCGACACCAGCTCGCTCGACTCGGTGCGGCCGAGCCTGGAGTGGCTCAATCCGTTCGCCGTCGGGGGAGCCGCCCTGACGTCCGGGCTGCTGCTCGGCGTGTTCATCTACTGGGGTTGGGAGTCGGCGGTCAACCTCACCGAGGAGACGAGCGGTGCGGCATCGGCCCCGGGGCTCGCGGGTATCTGGTCGACCGTGATCCTGCTGGCTACCTACCTCGCCGTGGCTTTCGCCGTGGTGGCCTACGCGGGCACCCAGTTCCTCGTCGACAACGCGGACGAGGAGGAGTTCATCTTCCCGTTGCTCGCGACCAAGGTGCTGGGCCAGTGGGACTGGATCGTCTACTTCGCGGTGGCCACGTCGGCGATCGCGTCGACGCAGACCACGATCATCCCGGCGTCCCGCACGGCGCTGTCGATGGCGCGCAGGGCTGCGCTGCCGAGGACCTTCGGCCACGTCCACCCGCGCTTCCGCACGCCGGACGTCAGCACGTGGTGGGTCGCGTGCATCGCGATCGCCTGGTACCTGGTGGTCAACCAGCTCAGCGAGAACGCGCTGTTCGACTCGCTGTCGGCGCTGTCGCTGCTCATCGCCTTCTACTACGCCCTCACCGGCATCGCGTGCGCCGTCTACTACCGGCGCCACCTCACCGAGAGCGTCCGCAACTTCGTGCTGATCGGCCTCGGCCCCGTCGTCGGTGCCCTGCTGCTGGCCTGGCTGCTGGTGGCATCCGTGCGCGACCTGTCCGACCCGGCGAACTCGTACAGCCAGACGTCGTGGTTCGGTCTTGGACCGCCGCTCGTCATCGGCATCGGCATCGCGCTCGCGGGTGTCGTGATCATGCTGTGGTGGCGCGTGGTGTCACCTCGGTTCTGGCAGGAGCGGCGCGGCGTGGCCGACCCCGATCTCGTCCACGGCAAGGAGGCCTGACATGGCGGTGGTGCTCGGATACGAGGAGTCACCCGGTGCGTCTCGCGCGCTCGAGGCGGCGATCGAGGTCGCGTCGGCCTTCGGCGAGCCACTCGTGATCGTCCATGGCGTCGGGGCGCCCGGCGGGCTCGGCGAGGAGTACCGCAGCCACCGGGCGGCCCTCGAGGCGGCGGGTCGGGCGGCGCTGTCGGCGGCTGTCGCGGCGGCCGACGAGGCGGGGGTGCCGACGTCGGTCGAGCTCGTCGATGCCAAGCCCGCCGAGGCGGTGCTGAAGGTCGCCGACGACTACGACGCCCGGGTCATCGTCGTCGGGTCGTGGGGCGAGAGCCCGCTGAAGGGCGCGGTGCTCGGCTCGACGCCGCACAAGCTACTGCACCTGTCGTCGCGTCCCGTGCTGTGCGTGCCGGCGCGCGACTGAGCCGATGGCGACCACCGACACCCAGACGTAGCCGGGCCAGAGGGCGAGCCGCTCGAGGGCACCGATGG
>JBEVGQ010000387.1:0-3716 GCA_040511655.1 Aeromicrobium sp.
ACGAGCGTCTCGGCGTTGACCGGCGCCCCCTCGACCACCTCGGCCTGCCAGCTGCCCCGCCGCTTGACGATGTGGTTGGCGACGGTCGTCGGCAGCTCCAGCTCGGGACGCACGGGGGCCAGCGCGCCGTACGTCTTGCGCACGGCGCCCGCCTGGAAAAGCGACTGGTACGGACCGCGCCACCGTCGCTCGGTGGCGAGCAGCAGCAGGCCGGACGTGATGCGGTCGAGCCGGTGCAGCGGTGAGAGCTCGGGCAGCCCCAGCTCGTCGCGCAGCCGTACGACGACACTCTGGCGGACGTGCTGACCGCGCGGGATCGACGACAGGAAGGCCGGCTTGTCGACCACGACGAGCCGCTCGTCGTGGTGGACGACGCGGATCTGGCCGGGCACGTCGACCTCGTGCGGCAGGTCGCGGTGGAACCAGACGAACGTGTGGGGCGCGTACGGCTCGTCGTCGCGCACCGGCGTCAGGTCGTCGTGCACGAATCGTCGCTCGGCCAGCATCGCATCGACGTCGACGCGCTCGGGCAGCCGTTCGCGCAGCCAGGCTCCCATCGTGGGCCACGGGTCGGGACGCGGCACACCGCGGTCGGGGGTGCGCAGCCAGGCGGCGGCGAGTCCGTGCCTCGGCGGCAGCGGTGAGCGCGGCGGCACTACTCGGGCGACAGCCTGCTGCGCAGCGGCGGCAGCTCGGCTCTCACGGACGGGTGGAATGCGCCGCGGAACGACACGATGTGCTCCTCGTCGTCCCACCGTGAGCCGATCACGTCGTCGAGCTGGTCGAGCGCGTCGTCCTCTCGTCCGGACGCCATGCGGCGCCACTGCGGCGGGGTGACGTGGACCGTGAACGGGTCACCGTCCCCCGCGACGACCTCCCACGTGCCGTGACCGACGCGGTTGACGCCGGCAGCCTCGACCCACAGGGCGCGCTCGAGCGCCTGCCACAGCTCGTCCTGGCTCTGACTGCCCAGACCGCCCTGGGCGGCCGGACCGGCGTCGTCCATGACATCACCGAGTGAGGTCACGCCGGCCTGCCACCGTGCCTTGACGAACGCCGCGTACGACGTGGGGTCGGTCAGGCCGCTGTCCTCGCGCCAGGCGCGGTCGAACAGCAGCCGCGAGACGACCGTCGTGCCGTCGACGACGAGCGTGACCTCGAGGTCGTCGAAGCCGTCCTCGCCCTGCACGACCCCCATCGAGGTCACGCGTCGGTCGCGACCCTCGTCGTCCGCCTCGGCGTCGGCGTCGAGGATCGCCTGCAGCTCGGCCAGCATCTCGTCGTCGGTCATGCGGGCACCGGGCGGCACTCGGGGTTGAACACGCGCGTCGTCGACGGCGGATCGTCGACGAGCCGGGACGCCGACGGAACCGGGCGGCGCACGAGCTCGCCGCCACAGTTGGGACAGGTGCCACGCAGCACCGCGGTCGCGCAGTCGAGGCACCACGTGCACTCGTAGCTGCAGATCATGACGTCGGGCGATGTGGGCTCGAGGTCGGTGTCGCAGCACTCGCAGCTCGGGCGGATGTCCAGCATGCGTCCATTATGAGGGTCGCCTGTCTCCGATGCCGCCGATGCGCGCGACACGCTCAGTCGCGGCCGTCGAGGAGGCGCATGACCTCGTCGGACGCGTAGAACGGCGCGAGCTCGGCCCGCACCAGCCGCTCGAGCTCGCCGGACTCGGCGAGCATGCCGACGATGCCCGGAGCGAACCTCACCGCGTCGGCCACGAGGTCGTCCCGGTCGAGCCCGAGCTCGTGCAGCAGCTCGAGCGGGGTGTAGCCGCCGAAGGCCTCGAAGAAGCCGTCGACCACGGCGTGACCTAGGGCGACGACCTGCGGAGTGCCCAGCACCGACGCCACGAGGTCGTGGGCGGCATCCACGACGCCGACCAGCTGGTCGACGTCGGCGTCGTCGCCCAGGCCCCGCAGCTGCTCGGACGCGGCGAGGTCCCACACCTGCAGCGCCGCGGCGCGCGTCGTGGGGTCGCGCAACGTGTCGACGATGATGCGGTTGAGCCGCCGGACGGCGAGCGTCCCACCCTTGCCCGCGGTGTCGGCCAGCAGCCCGTCGAGCTGCTTGTCGGCCGCCCCGACCACGCCCGCAGCGGCGCGCGTGCCCAGCGACAGCAGGGAGCCGAGGCCCGGCACCTTGTCGGCGACGGCCTGGTTCGCGGCGATCGCCTCGCCGACGATGCGACCCATGAACCGCGTCGCGGTGGCCCCCACCAAGGGGCTGGCGGTGAGCCGCTCGAGCGCTCGCTCGAGCGCCGGGGTCAGCGCGAGGGTCTCGTCGAGCAGACGTTCGACGAGGTCACGGTCGACGACGTCCGCGAGCGCGAACGGCTCGGACGGGCCTGCGAGCACCAGGTCACGCCCCAGCTCGACGAACGCGGCGACAGCCGGGCTGGCCGGGACGTCGGTGAGCGCGCGACCGACGACGGCCTTGACGGCGTCCGCGTCGGCCAGGTCGGCGAGCTGGTGGTGTGCCGCGCCGTCGAGCAGTGAGGAGACCACACGGGCGACGGTGGTCTCGATCTCGTCACCGGTCAGACGGGCCAGGTGGAAGGCGACCTGCGCGTCGAGCAGTCGGTCGGCGAGCGGCGCGGCGTCGTCGGTGGGCACGTGACGACCGTACGGCACCCCCGACCGTCTGCACGGCGGTCGACGTGGCGCACGTCAGTCGGTGGTCAGTCCGGCCCGCACCTCGTCGAGAGCCTCGCGCAGCGTGACCTGCGGCGACCAGCCCCACCCGCGAGCGCGATCGGCGAGGAGGCGCCCCGTCCACGCCGGGGAGTCGTCCCACACTGGCGCGACGCCGACCGCCTCGGCGACCAGCTGGTGGTACTCGGCGTACGTGGCCGTCTCGGCGGCGACGTTGACCGGCGTGCAGGCGCCGGCGACGGCGACGACGGCCGTGTCGTCGGACGTGGAGATGCCGCCGGTGGCCACGACGGCGATGAACGCCGCGAGGTCGGTGACGTGGATCCACGGGAACGACTTGTCGACGACGGCGTGGCGCTCCGACTCGTGATCGCGCATCGAGGCGGGTCGCAGCGTGTTCCAGACCGAGGTGTCCCCTGCCCCGAGGATGGCCGGCGGACGCACCAGCACCCGCGTGATGCCATCGACCCCGGCGATGGCGGCGTCGGTGTCGCGCTTGGTGACGCTGTAGTCGTTGGAGTCGTCGTCGACCAGCGGCGAGCCCTCGCTGACGTCCCCCGCTCCCGGCGACCGGTCGTAGACGGCCGCGGTCGACACGTGCACGAGCAGGGGCACGCCGACGTCGGCTGCCGCCCGCGCGATCGTCGTCGTGCCCACGACGCCGACCTCGTGCTGGGCCTCGCGGTCCGAGCCCATCGGGTGAACGGTGGTGACCAGCGCATCGGCGCCGTCGACGGCCTGCGCCGCGAACGACGCATGGGTGAAGTCGCCGACGACCTCGATGACGTCGGGGTGGGTCGGCGCGGAGCCTGGCCGTCGCACGACCGCGCGGACGGTCGCGCCTCGGCCGACGAGGGCGTGGCACACCTGGGTTCCGACGAAGCCGTTGGCGCCGGTGACGACGACCGTGGGGCGGCGGGAGATGTCAGAGCTCGATGACGACGTCATGCGTCCCACTCTGCCATCGCGGCCCAGCGCCTCTGCCCGACGTCAGGCGTCGTCGGCCACGTCGTCCGACGTCGGGGGTGGCCCCTCGGCGAGCAGCTTCTCGAA
>JBEVGQ010000388.1:0-10073 GCA_040511655.1 Aeromicrobium sp.
CTCGCGGTGACGCTCGTCGCGCCGCTGGCATGGGGCACGACCTACGTCACGACCGAGAGCCTCCTGCCCGACGACCGACCTTTGTTCTCGGCGGCGGTCCGCGCGCTCCCGGTCGGCCTCGCGATCGTCGCGCTGCGGCGCAAGCTCCCTCACGGAGCATGGTGGTGGAAGTCGCTGGTGCTCGGGACGTGCACCATGGGCCTGTTCTTCTGCCTGCTCTTCGTCGCCGCCTACCGGTTGCCGGGAGGGCTCGCGTCGACCATGACTGCGATGTCGCCGCTCGCGGTCATGGCGCTCGCCAGCGTGCTCATCGGCGAGCGTCCACCCCGCGTCACCATCGCCGGCGGCGTCATCGGAGTCGTCGGAGTGGCCCTGCTCGTCCTCAGGTCGGACGGCGCGGTCGACGCCGTGGGAGTGCTGGCGGCACTCGGCGCGGTCGGGACGTCGGCACTGGGATTCGTCCTGCTCAAGCGCTGGGACCCGCCCACCGACCTGCTGACGCTCACGGGGTGGCAGCTCACGGCGGCCGGTCTCGTCCTCACGCCCGTCGCCCTGATCGTCGAGGGCGCACCGCCGACCCTGTCGAGGGAGAACGTCGTCGGCTACGCATGGATGGGCGTGGTCGGCACCGGCCTCGCGTACGTCTGCTGGTTCCATGGCCTCACGCGGATGACCGCCGGAGCGACGGCCCTCGTCGGCCTGGTCAACCCCGTCGTCGCGACGCTGCTCGGCGTGGTCGTGATGCACGAGGCGTTCGGCCCGAGCCAGGCGCTGGGCGTGACGCTCGTGCTCGGCGGAGTGCTGGCGGGGCAGCCTGCCGCCCCGGCGGCCGTGCGACGCACGAGGTCCTCGCGCCTGTCGGACGACCCGCCTAACGTGGAGGGATGTCCCACGGCATCGTCCCCCCGTACCTGCTGAGACACCTCTCCCAGCTCGATCGAGACGACCTGCGCGAGGCGACCGTGGCCGCGCGGCGGACGTTGCTGGCGCCGCCTCCCCCGCGACGCGTTCCGCGGACGGCGATCCCGTCGCAGGAGAGACGGCCGGCCGACCGCGCATCGCTCGAGCGCACGATCGGCGACGCGAGCGGCAGCGAGTCGCTGCCCGGCGCGGTCGTCCGACGCGAGGGCGAGCCCCCGACCGGCGACGTGGCGGCCGACGAGGCCTACGACGGCCTCGGAGCCACCTACGCCCTCTTCGCCGACGTCTTCGGACGCGCGTCCGTCGACGATGCCGGCATGCCGCTCCTCGCGACCGTCCACTACGGGCAGCAGTACGACAACGCCTTCTGGGACGGGCACCAGATGGTGTTCGGCGACGGCGACGGTCAGGTGTTCGGACGCTTCACCGCGTCGCTGTCGGTCATCGGGCACGAGCTGTGCCACGGCGTCACCCAGTACACGGCCGACCTGGCCTACGAGGGCCAGTCCGGCGCGATCAACGAGTCGGTCTCCGACGTCTTCGGGGTGCTGGTCGAGCAGCACTCGCGCGGCCAGAGCGCCGAAGAAGCCTCGTGGCTGATCGGCGAGGGCCTGTTCACCGAGCAGGTCGAGGGCAGCGCGCTGCGCTCGATGAAGGCACCCGGCACGGCCTACGACGACGACGTCCTCGGCAAGGACCCCCAGCCCGCCACGATGGCCGACTACGTCGACACGACCGACGACAACGGCGGCGTGCACCTCAACTCGGGCATCCCCAACCACGCCTTCTACCTCGTCGCCACGGCGCTGGGTGGCAACGCGTGGGACGCAGCCGGGCACATCTGGTACGACACGATCACCGGCGACCTGCCCACGACGGCCACGTTCGACCAGTTCGCCGCCGCGACGGCCGATGCCGCGCTGCGACGGTTCGGCGACGGCTCACGAGAGCACCGGGCCGTCAGCGAGGCGTGGTCGACGGTCGGCCTGCCGATCGGCGACACTGGCACCGAGGGCGCGCGCACCGCCCGCTGACGACCAGGGCAGGAGACGGCGATGGACGAGCTCCCCTTCCTCATCACGGTCGCCCGGACGGGTGGCTTCGCCGGCCTGCGCCGCGAGTGGACCGTCGAGGTCTCCGCACCGCAGGATGCCGAGCGATGGCGGCCCATCGTCGAGGCGTGCCCGTGGGACACCACCGGCGACACCCCGGCGACGCCCGACGGATTCGTCTACGACCTGCGTGTCGCCGACCACGCCGCCGTCGTGGCCGAGCGCGAGCTCGACGGGCCGTGGCGCCAACTGGTCGACGAGGTCAGACGGTCTGCCCAGAGCTGACGGCGTGGGCCGGTGGTGCTCGGCCGGTCAGAGACGCTCGACGAGCGCACTGATGCGCGGGCAGCCCGGCTCGACGCGCTCGCCGACCCAGATGCTGACGGTGCGACGCTCGTCGATCTCGTCGGGGATCCATTCCTCCACCCAGGCAGCGACGGCGCGCGCCGCGGCGACGCCGTCACCTTCGGGCGACCGCTCGACGCGGTGGACCGTCACGCGCAGGGGTGCTGCGAGGAGCGGCAGCTCGTCGTCGGCTCCTGCCTCGACCAGCACCTGGCCGTAGGCGTCGGCCGGGAGCCACGCGAGCGCTGCCACGATGCCGGGCAGGTCGCCCACGTCGCCGGCCAGAAGCACGTGCTCGGTCGGCATGCGGCGTCGGTGGGATCTCACCTGCCCAGAGTAGAGGTATGCCTAACCTCACTCAACTCAGGGTGATGCATGCCACGTCGCCCGCACGGCTGCCCGACCGGCGGTGAGGGATCAAGGTGGCCCCAACAACCAGAAACCCTCATCTTCCGTCCGCCCGGACGGGAGATGAGGGTTCGGGGCAGCTGAAGATCAGGCCGCGAGGTGCGCCTGGAGGAACCAGCGATCCTTCGTCAGGCCCCGCTCGATCTCGATCGCGACGTCCTGGCTGCTGAGGTCGATGTCGTCGAGGCCCGTGATGGCCGCGCGGACGGTGACGAGCGCGGCGTCGATCTGGCCGACGACGGTGGCGCAGGTGTCCTGCCACGACTGGAAGCCGTCGGGCAGGGTGGGCAGCGTCGACTGGGCGGCGACGGTCTGGATGCGGGAGTCCAGCGGCAGGCCGAGGGCGACGACACGCTCGGCAGCGGTGTCGGCGTAGTCCTGCGCGTGCTCGACGACCTGGTCGAGGGTCTCGTGGACGCCGACGAAGCTTCCGCCGCGGACGTGCCAGTGCGCCTGCTTGCCGTTGACGACGAGGGCCTCGAGGTCGCGGACGACGGGGCTGAGGAACTGGGCGACTCCGGCAGCGATCTCGGACGTGGTGGCGAGCTCGGACGGGGCCTGCGTGTGTGTGGAAGTCATGGCTCCACCCTGCCGACAAACCGTTGCCGTTTCAACGAAGAGCAGGCTGACCTAAGGCTTGGCAGCACAGCCTCGCCTTGGTGCCGACGCCGTCACGACAGCGCGCAGAACGCCTCGACCTTGCTGGTCGGGCCCGAGACGACCAGCTCGTCCCCCTCGAAGACCTGGGTGTCGGCCTGGGCGTACGTGAAGTCGTGGCCGCGCGACTTGACGGCCACGATCGTGACGCCGTAGTCGGCACGCAGGCGGGCCTCCTGCAACGTCTTGCCGCAGGCACGTGACGGCGAGCGCGTGCGCGCGATCGCGAAGCTCTCGTCGAACTCGATGAAGTCGGTCATCGTGCCGGTGACCATGTGGGCGACGCGCTTGCCCATCTGAGACTCGGGCCGGATGACGTGGGTGGCCCCGACCCGCTCGAGGATCGCGGCGTGCTTGCCGCTGATGGCCTTGGCCCAGACCTCCTTGACGCCCAGGTCGAGCAGCCCCAGCACCGTCAGGACGCTGGCTTCAATGTCGGTGCCGATGCCCACGACGGCGACCTGGAACTGCTCGGCACCGATCTGGCGCAGCGCCTCGGTGTCGGTGGTGTCGGCGGCGACGACGTGGGTGAAGTCGCTGGCGTACTTCTGCACGATCTCGGCGCGTTCGTCGACCGCCAGCACGTCGTGGCCCAGCTGCACGAGGGAGCGGGCGACGGCCGTGCCGAAGCGGCCCAGCCCGAGCACGATGACCGGGGCGGTCGGAGAGGTGTTGCGGTCCTTAGCCAATGATCGGTTGCTCCTCGGGAAGGTGGTACCGCGGCATCCTACGCCGCAGCACCAGGGCCCCCGCCGCGGCGATCGTGCCGACGCGCCCGAGGAACATCAGCACGATGATGACGCACTGGGCGTCCACCGGGAGCTTCGGCGTGAGGCCGGTGCTGAGGCCGACCGTCGCGAACGCCGACGTGCACTCGAAGAGCACCTCGTCGAAGTCGAAGTCGGTCATCAGCATGACCAGGAAGGTCGTCACGGTCACGAGCATCACGGCCAGCAGGGCGATCGCGATCGCGGTGCGGACGACGCGCGGTCCCACGCGCCGGGAGCCGATCGTGACGTCCGGGTCGCCGCGCAGCTCGGCCCAGATGACGTAGGCCAGCAGCAGGAAGGTGGTGATCTTGATGCCGCCGGCGGTGCTGGCGCTGCCGCCCCCGATGAACATCAAGATGACGCCGATGTTGAGCGTCTCGGGCCGCACCTGCCCCCAGTCGAAGCTGTTGAGTCCTCCCGAGCGCGGCATGATGCCGCCCTCGATGCCCGTGACCAGCTTGTGCCCGAACCCGTTGCCGCCGAGCGTCGCCGGGTTGTTCCACTCGAGCAGGAGGAACGTCACCGCGCCGAACACGAGCAGGCCGATCGATCCCCACACCGTCAGCCGCGTGTGGATCGTCCACCGCGCAGGGGTGCGCCAGCCGCTGAACAGCTCGGCCAGCACCGGGAACCCCACGGCCCCGAAGAACACCGCCATCGAGATCGGGATGATGATCAGCCCGTCGCCCGCGTAACGCACGATGCTGTCGCCGTTGAGCGAGAACCCGGCGTTGTTGAAGGCCATCACGGCGTCGAACACGCCGTGCCAGACGGCCGTCGGCAGGTCGTCGAAGTACGAGGCCCGGTAGCGCACGGTCAGCACGACGGCGGTGACCGCCTGGAAGAAGATCATCGTGAGAGCCACGCGCTTGAAGAGCGGCCGGACCTCGCCGATGTTGACGACGTGCATGTCGGCCTGCGCGACCAGACGGGTGCGCAGGCCCAGGCGTCCGCCGATGAACAGCCCCAGCACCGTGGCGAGCGCGATGATGCCCAGCCCGCCGATCTCGACCAGCGCCAGGATGATGCCCTGACCCAGCGGCGACCAGTACGTCGACGTGTCGACGGTCGCCAGCCCCGTCACCGTGACGGCCGAGGTCGACGTGAAGAACGCCGGCATGAATCCCGGGGAGTACTGGCCGGAGCGGGCCCACGGGAGCAGCAGCAGGAGGGTGCCGACGACGATCAACGCGAAGAACGTCAGCGGGAGCAGACGCACGGGGTGGGCGATCGAGGCCGGGAGCGAGAGCCTCCGAGGTCGGAGCACGGCACGACGTTACCCCAGCGCCGGGCCGCTGCCGCCGTGATAATTTCGTCGATATGCTCTCGCCCGTCCGCGCCGCCCAGGTGGCCGCCTCCCGACTGGGCAGATCGCAGGAGCTTCCCGCCTTCGCCGCGACCGTGGGAGGCCTCGCGCTCGCCGTGGTGTGTGCCGTCGTCGGTCTCGAGATCGCGACACTGGTGCTTCTGCTGGTGTCCGTCGTCGGCGAGCTGTTCTTCGAGAAGAAGCCGACTCCTGCGGGGCTCCTGCTGCGGCACGCGGCGTTCGGAGTCCCGATGCGCTTCGCGCTCAGGCTGGTCGTCGGGCTCGTCGCCACCGAGCACATCGACTCGATCGGAGCCTGGCGGACGCTGGCCGCCGTCGGCGTCGCCGAGACGCTGGTGCTGTGCTCGCGGGCCCTGCACGACACGTACCGCGAGATCGGGCCGCTCAAGCCCATGCGCACCCGCAACATCCCCGGCGAGACGCGCATCCACGAGACTCCCCCGCCACACGTCGTCGAGGTCGTCGCCAGCCAGGTGCTGGTGCTGGCGCCGGCGCTGGTCGGCGCGGCGTGGTGGCTCGTGCTGCCGCTCGCCGCAGTCGGCATCGCTCTGCTGGTGCGTGCCTCCGTGCCCGACATGCTGTCGTCGTGGCGCATGCGGCAGCAGAAGCGCGCTACGGGCTTCACCGGCCCCCTGCGCCAGGTGCAGGACTTCCTCGACGAGTACCGACCCGAGGTCGTCGTGCACCTCAGCGGTCCCGACACCGCGGCGTACCAGATCAACACGTGGCTCGAGGCCCTCGAGTCGCTCGACCGACGAGTCTTCATCGTCCTGCGCGACCCGCCGCTGTTCGGACGGATGGCTGCGACGACGATCCCGACGCTCGAGCTGCGCGATCCGGGCGAGCTGCTGATGCTCGACTTCAGCGCCGCCCGCATCGCGCTGTACCCCTCCAACACCGGCAACAACATCCACCTGCTCCGCCTGCCCACGCTCATGAGTGCGTTCATCGGTCACGGCGACAGCGACAAGAGCGCGTCGAACAACCCGTTCTCGCGCGCGTACGACGAGCTGTGGGTCGCGGGCGAGGCCGGCGCCGACCGCTACCGCCGGTCGGGCCTCGGCATCCACGAGGGCCAGTACCGCTACGTCGGACGCCCGCAGGTGCACGCCATCTCGCGCGAGCCGGCCCTCGGGGTCGACGAGGTCCCGACGGTGCTCTACGCACCCACGTGGGAGGGCGTCAACCTCGACCAGGAGTACTCGTCGGTCTCGGCCGTCGGCGTGCGCATCGTCGAGGCACTGCTGGCCGCCGACCCGCCGGTACGGGTCGTGTTCAAGTCACACCCGTTCACGGGGCAGCGCGACGCCAAGTACCGCTTCGTCCTGGCACGCATCGCCGGGCTGATCGACGACGCGGCGGCCCGCACCGGCATCGACCACCGGGTCGTGAAGGGCGGGTCGATCAACGAGTGGTTCAACCGGGCCACCGCGCTGGTGACCGACATCTCGAGCGTCGTCAGCGACTTCCTGGCCAGCGAGAAGCCCTACGCGGTGTTCAACCACACCGACCTCGACGACGAGTCGTTCCGCGCCGAGTTCCCGTCGACGGGCGCCGGTACGACGATCGGCCGCGACGGCCGGGGCATCGCCGAGTTCATCGACGTCGTCACCCGGGCGGCTCCCGACCTGCACGCCGAGCGCCGCGCCGAGCTGGCCACCTACCTGCTCGGCCCGCAGGAGCACCGGTCGCTCGAGTCGTTCCAGGCGGCGATCGACGCGATGATCGCGCGCTCGGAGACCGACCGGGCGGCCTACCGAGACGGCACGTCGACCAGCGAGATCCCCGTGACCGACGAGGCCGACCTGCTCTGAGCCCCTCGCCGGTTGAAGCGTGAGCGAGCTCTGCGAGCTGGGGGTCCCCCCCATGAGCGAACCGAATAGGGGGCGCCTCGAAACCTGTGGATGGTTTCGAGGCTCGGCCGCAGGCGGCCTCGTACCTCAACCAGCGCGGTGAGCGAGACGGGGCGGTCGGCCCGGTAGAGTGATCCGGTGACTTCGGCTGCCGGCAACATCGCCATCGCGATCGTGACGTACAACCGGTCGACCTTCCTCAAGGAGCTGCTCGCCAGCGCCGCCGCGATGGACACACTGCCGTTTCGCATCGTCGTGGTCGACAACGCCAGCACCGACGACACCCAGGACGTCATCGCCGCAGCAGGCGCCGACTTCGCCGACGGCGTGCTCGTCAACCACCGCCTGACGACCAACACCGGCGGGTCCGGCGGGTTCAGCGAGGGCACGCGCGTCGCGCTCGAGCTGGGCGCCGACTGGGTCTGGCTGATGGACGACGACGTCGAGATCCTGCCCGACGCGATCGAGCAGTTCGCCCCCTGGATGCAGCGGTTCAAGGTCATCCACGGTCGTCGCTACGACTTCGACGGGTCGCCGTTCTACTGGCAGGCCAAGTTCAACGAGTTCCTCGGCGTCCCCCTCCCCTACAGCGGCAAGCAGTTCGGCCGCGAGGGCTACGCGGTCACCAACTCCGGCACGTTCGAGGGCATGCTGATCCACGCCGACGTCGTCCGCACGATCGGTCTGCCCGACCCTCGCTTCTTCATCTCGTGGGACGACGCCGCCTACGCCTGGCTGGCCGCCCAGCACACCGAGGTGGTCTACGTCGACGCCTTCGTGCTCAAGCGCAAGCGCGAGCAGAAGCAGGTCAACCTCGGCATCCGTCACCTCAACGACGGCAGCCCGCTGTTCCGCTACCACGTCATCCGCAACCGTGCGTACGTCGGCAGGTACTTCGCCGAGTACGGCAAGCTCAACCGCGTCGGCTTCGGCCTCGGCACCGCGCTGACGCTGGCCAAGGAGGTCTTCCGCCTCGTGGTCGTCCAGCACACGCTCAGGGGTCTCGGCGACCTCGCCCGCGGCTTCCGCGCCAACCGAGCTCTGTGGCGCGACGACACGTGGCGCCCGATGGACCCTGCCGACGTCCCGGCACTCGGCCACACCTCCGGAGGACCGTCATGAGCCCCGACCTGCTGATCGTCGGATCGGGCTTCTTCGGCCTGACGATCGCCGAGCGCTGCGCCACCGAGCTGGGGCTCACGGTGCAGGTCATCGACCGCCGTCCCCACATCGGCGGCAACGCCTACAGCGAGGCCGACCCCGAGACGGGCATCGAGGTGCACCGCTACGGCGCGCACCTGTTCCACACGTCCAACCAGCGGGTGTGGGACTACGTCAACCGCTTCACCGACTTCACGCCCTACCAGCACCGCGTCTACACGACGTACCGCGGCGAGGTGTACCCCCTGCCGATCAACCTCGGCACGATCAACCAGTTCCAGCGCGCCGCGTACTCCCCCGACGAGGCACGCGCCTGGATCGCCGAGCAGGCCTCCCGGCTGACGCACGAGCCGGCCAACCTCGAGGAGAAGGCGATCTCGCTGATCGGCGAGCCCCTGTACGAGGCCTTCATCAAGGGCTACACCGCCAAGCAGTGGCAGACCGACCCGCGCGAGCTCGGCGCCGACATCATCAGCCGCCTGCCGGTCCGCTACACGTACGACAACCGCTACTTCTCCGACACGTACGAGGGACTGCCGGTCGACGGGTACACGGCCTGGATCGAGCGGATGGCCGACCACCCCAACATCACCGTCACCCTCGGCACCGACTTCTTCGACGAGTCGCAGCCGTTCAACAAGAAGGCGTCCGTCGGGGTGACGCCGGTCGTGTACACCGGCGCCGTCGACCGGTACTTCGACCGTGCGCACGGCGACCTCTCGTGGCGCACGCTCGACTTCGAGACCGAGGTGCTTCCCACCGGCGACTTCCAGGGCACCACCGTCATGAACTACGCCGACACCGACGTGCCGCACACGCGCGTGCACGAGTTCCGTCACTTCCACCCCGAGCGCGACTACCCCGCCGACCGCACCGTCGTCATGCGCGAGTTCAGCCGCTTCGCGGAGGCCGACGACGAGCCGTACTACCCCGTCAACACGCCGCAGGACCGCGAGCGGCTGCTGGCCTACCGCGAGCTGGCCAAGGGCGAGACCGACGTGCTCTTCGGCGGACGGCTCGGCACCTACCAGTACCTCGACATGCACATGGCGATCGGCTCGGCGCTCAGCATGTTCGACAACCTGATCGCCCCCCACTTCACCGACGGCACGCCGCTCACCGGCGCCCGATCCGACAGCCATGGGGGCTGACGCACGCGTCGGTCTGGTCCACCGGCTCCGGGTGTGGGCGATCGGTCGCCTCCGACGCTCGCGTCTTCTGCCCACCGGGATGCCCGACAAGCTGACCGACGAGTCCCGCCTGGGGCAGCCGTTCACGCAGCACGTGATGCTGTACTTCCCGACGACCCTCGACAGCCTCTACCAGCTGCGACCGTGGTTCCACGCGCTCACGGCGCTCGATCTCGAGCACCCAGTCGTCTGCGTCTTCAAGGACTCCCGCACCGCCCGTGTCGTGCGTGCCGAGACGGGCCTCGACTGCGTCACGCTGGCCCGCTACGGCCAGCTCGACGAGATCCTGTCGCTGTCGGACGTCAAGCTCGCCCTCTACGTCAACCACGACCCCGTCAACTTCGAGAGCCTGCGCTTCACGTCGCTGGTGCACGTGTATCTCGGGCACG
>JBEVGQ010000389.1:0-4449 GCA_040511655.1 Aeromicrobium sp.
CGCCCTTTCCGGCGGGTACGCTGGACCGCACCAGACCTGACCTCCTATCGCGACGAATGGGATCCGTATGTCCGATCAGCCCGGCTTGTCCATCTTCGACTCCTCATCGAGCTCGACCGACGCCTCGTTCCCCTTGGCCCGGCGCGGCGGCTACGACAGCGATGCGGTGGACGCCTGGGTGCGCACCCAGAGCGCCGAGCTGCAGCGCGCGATCGAGACGGTCCGGGCCCGCGAGAGCGAGATCGAGAACCTGCGCGACACCGTCGAGACGCTCCAGGCTCGCGTCGAGGCCGTCGAGACGCCCACCTACACCGGCCTGGGCAACCACGCGGCCCAGCTGCTCGGCCTGGCCGAGCAGGAGGCGGACGACGTCCGCAACCGCGCTGCGCGAGAGGCCGACGACCTGGTCAAGAACGCACAGGAAGAAGCTGCTCTGGTGCGCGCGACGGCCACCCACGACGCCGAGGAGATGCGCGGACGCGCCGTCACCGAGCTCGAGGAGAAGCGCAAGCAGCTGCTCGACGACGCCGAGGCGATGCACGCCGAGGCCATCGCGCAGACCGAGGACCTCAAGGCGCAGGCCGAGCGCGAGGCAGCCCAGGTCAGGCTCGCCGCCGAGCAGGACGCCCAGAACATGCGCCTGGGTGCCACGCGCGACGTCGAGCAGGCCCGCGCGGCCGCCGATCGCGAGGTCACCGAGGCGCGTCGCGTGCTCGCGGTCGAGAAGGAGCGGCTGGCCCGCGAGGCGTCCGAGAACCACGCCTCGGCGATGGAGCAGACCGGCAAGCTCGTCCAGGACGCCGAGACCCGCGCCGCCGCCGCCGAGGAGCGCGCCCGCGAGATCATGGCTCAGGCGGCGAAGTCGCGCGACGCCGCGACCGCCGAGTCCGGCCGGCTGCTCGAGAACGCCAAGACGCAGGCCGCCCAGCAGCTATCGAGCGCGAACGCCGAGGCCGCCAAGATCCGCGCCACCGCCACGACCGACGTCGAGCGCCAGACGCGGTCGCTGCGGTCCGAGGTCGAGGAGCTGCAGCGCAAGCGCGACGGCATCATGGCCCAGATGGGCCAGCTGCGCGACATCGTGGCGTCCTTCGCGCCCGACTCGCGCGTCGCACAGCAGGAGTCCGAGCACGCCGACGCAGGCGACGAGCCCGAGGACGAGAACGACGACGAGCTGGATGCCGAGCTGGATGCCGACGACGTCACCGACACGGCGTCCGACGACGACACAGAGCAGGACGCCGCCGACGAGGACGACGACCAGGCCGACGAGAAGCGGCCCGCCTCGCGCTGAGGCGGCCGATCAGTCCGCCGGCTGCACCGGCACGTCCGCGAAGGCGGCGACGGTACGGTCGGCGTAGGCCGACGAGTCGGCCCGCTCCATCGGGCCGTCCCAGGTGTCGGGCAGCGGCACGGCCACGCCGGGCGCAAGCCTGCGCGTGATCTCGTCGAGCACGCGTTCGGAATCGCCGACCCACAGGTGCTTGGCACCGTCGACGCCGATCACCTCGGCCTGCGGGATCGCGGCGAAGCGCTCGCGCGCCTCGGCCGGCTGAAGGTAGTCGTCGTGCTCGGGCACGAGCGCCGTGACGGGTCTGCCCGACTCGGCCCACGCCTTCAGGTGCTCGGGGCGCGAGTAGCGCAGCGGCGGCGACAGCAGCACGATGCCGCGAACGGACGGCTCGAGGCCGTACATCAGGGTCAGGTCGGTGCCGAACGACCACCCGACCAGCCAGATGTTCGGCAGGTCGGCGAACTCGGCGTGCTCGACGGCGGCCGCCACGTCGAACCGCTCCCCCACGCCGTTGTCGAACGTCCCCTCGCTGGTGCCCTGCACGCTGGAGGTGCCGCGGGTGTTGAATCGCAGCACGGCGATGTCGGCCAGGGCAGGCAGCCGGTACGACGCCTTGCGGAACAGGTGGCTGTCCATCATGCCGCCGTGCGTCGGCAGAGGGTGCACGCAGACCATGGTCGCCACGGGCGGGCGCTCGAGGGGCAGCGCCAGCTCACCGACGAGCGTCAGACCGTCAGCCGTCTCGAGCGTCAGTGCCTCTCGGCGGGCGGGCAGGACGGAGTTGCCGCGGATGCGTTCGCTCATCGAGTCACCTAGTGCTTCCTCGCCCAGCAGGCGGTGTGCCAATGTCGCCGTTCGTCGATCGCCGCCTCGCTCAGCAACGCCTTCTCGACCGGCCACACCACGAGGTGCGCGAGCCCCCGGCGGATCAGCTGCGAGCAGCCGGGGCACCGGTACTCCTTGGTCGATGAGCCATGGAGCGTGCGGACCATCCAGTCGCCGTCGGCCTTGTGCGCCCGCACCTCCGCGCTGGTGCGCAGAGGGGATGCCGTCGGTCGGGCGACGCGACGACGGGGCATGTCCGCCAGTCTACGGTCGGCGCCAGAGCCTCAGTACGTGTGGAAGCCCTCGCCCGTCTTGCGTCCGAGCTTGCCCTCCGAGACCAGGCGGACGAGCGTCTGCGCCGGCTGCCAGCCCGCGTGGCCGAAGGTCTGGACGAGCGACTGCTGGATCGCCAGCGAGACGTCGTTGCCCACGACGTCGAGCAGCTGGAACGGCCCCATCGGAAGACCCGTGGCCTTGAGCGCGTCGTCGATCTCGGCGCGCGTCGCGTCGCCGGACTCGTCGAGCTTGATGGCGTCGTTCAGGTACGGGAACAACAGGGCGTTGACGATGAAGCCGGCCCGGTCGCCGCACGAGACGGGGTGCTTGCCGGTGGCCAGGCACAGGGCGCGCACCGTCTCGTCGACCTCGACCGAGGTGGCGTCGGCGGTGACGACCTCGACCAGCTTCATGAGCGCGGCCGGGTTGAAGAAGTGCATGCCGATGACGTCCTGCGGGCGGCTCGTCGCCGCGGCGCAGGCGTTGATCGACAACGACGACGTCGTGGTGGCCAGGATCGCGCCCGGCTTGGCGATGCGGTCGAGGTCGGCGAACAACGCCAGCTTGACGTCGAGGTCCTCGGCGATGGCCTCGACGATGATGTCGGCATCGGCCAGGGCCGCGCGCTCGGTCGAGCCGGTCAGGCGGCCCAGGACGTCCGCCCGGCCGTTCTCGTCGAGCTTGCCGCGGGAGACGGCCTTGTCGAGGCTCTTGGTGATCGCTGCGACGACGCCGGCGATCTTGTCCTCGCCACGGCCCACGAAGGTCACGTCGTAGCCCGCCTTGGCGAAGACCTCGACGATGCCCGAGGCCATCGTCCCGGTGCCGACCACGCCGACGCGGTCGATCTCGTGGCGCAACCGAGGCGTCGACGCACCGCCGTCGCCGTCGGCCGCGGCGAAGGTGGTGCCGTCTCCGGCCTGCCCGACCAGGACAGCCGCGGGCTGGTGCAGCTCGTCGCCGGTCTCGGCGTACAGCTTCTCGAGGCCCGTCACGACGGCCTGTGCGCCGAGCGCGTCGACCAGCGCCAGCGGGCCGATCGGGTAGCCGCAGCCGAACCGCATCGAGGCGTCGATGTCGTCGCTCGTGGCGTAGCCGCTCTCGTACATCGTCGCCGCGTGGTTGAGGTACGGCAGCAGAAGCGTCCGCGCGATGTCAGCGGCCGGATCGCTCGCGCCAAGACGGTCGACGATTTCCTGCATGGCTACTCCTCAGTAATATGGGCGTCGTGACACACTAGCGTGGCCTTGCCCGTCGCCCTAGGGGGAACGATGAAACTACGTATGACGATGGCCACAGTCCTGACCGGTGCCGTGATGGCCCTCGCGGCCGGCTGCGGCTCGGACGCGTCCGACGGCCCGTCGACCGAGCCCAGCGCGCCGACGGCGGCCGCCAGCGAGTCCCCGACGGCCGGCACGCAGGACGGATCGGCCGCTGCGCTGGTCGGCGACTGGGAGATCCCTGCCGAGCAGTACACCCTTCACCTGGTCGACGACGGCACGTTCGTCGAGGACTTCCAGGGCGTCGTCGACTTCCGCACCGGCAAGTACGAGGTCGACGGCGACACCGTCTCGCTGGTCGGCGCCGACGGCAACACCGACAAGGGCAAGATCGTCGGCGACACCCTCGAGTTCACGCTCGGCACCGCCAACCGCGTCGAGTGAGACTGGTCATCGCCCGCTGCCAGGTCGACTACGCGGGACGACTGGCGGCGCACCTCCCCCTGGCCACGCGGCTCATCATGGTCAAGAACGACGGCTCGGTGCTGATCCACTCCGACGGTGGCTCGTACAAGCCGCTGAACTGGATGAGTCCCCCGTGCGTGCTGCGCGAGGGCCTGGCCGACGACGGAGTCATCGAGTGGACCGTGACCGCCGGCAAGACCGACGACACGCTGCGCATCCGCATCGAGGAGGTCCTGCACGACTCGGCGCACGAGCTGGGCATCGACCCCGGCCTGCAGAAGGACGGCGTCGAGAAGCACCTGCAAGAGCTGCTCGCCGAGCACACCGCGGCTCTCGGCCTCGGTATGACCCTGGTGCGGCGTGAGTTCA
>JBEVGQ010000390.1:0-3500 GCA_040511655.1 Aeromicrobium sp.
GCCATGATCGCGTTGATCGTCGTCATCGGACCGGCGACCGACTGCAGGGAGCCTGGGGCGCGGAACTCGAAGCGGTTGCCGGTGAACGCGAACGGGCTGGTGCGGTTGCGGTCGCCCGGGTCGGTCGGCAGGACGGGAAGGGTGTCGACGCCGATCTGCAACGTGCCGCGACCCTTCGACGACGTCGCAGGCCCCTTGGCGAGCTGCTCGAAGACTCCCGCGAGCTGGTCGCCGAGGAAGATGGAGATGATCGCCGGCGGCGCCTCGTTGGCCCCGAGCCGGTGGTCGTTGCTGGCCGACGCCACCGAGGCGCGCAGCAGGCCGCCGTACAGGTGGACCGCGCGGATGACCGCGGCGCAGAACACGAGGAACTGTGCGTTGTCGTGCGGCGTGTCACCCGGCAGCAGGAGGTTGCCCTCGGTGGCGTTGCCGAGAGAGAAGTTGACGTGCTTGCCCGAGCCGTTGACGCCCTCGAACGGCTTCTCGTGGAACAGGCACTCCATGCCGTGCTTGCGGGCGACGGTCTTGAACGTCGTCATGAGCAGCTGCTGGTGGTCGGCGCCGACGTTGGCGGCCTCGAACATCGGGGCGATCTCGAACTGGCCGGGAGCCACCTCGTTGTGGCGGGTCTTGGCGGGGATGCCGAGCTTGAACAGCTCGCGCTCGGTGTCGGCCATGAACCCGAGAACCCGCTCGGGGATCGCGCCGAAGTAGTGGTCGTCGAACTCCTGGCCCTTGGGCGGCTTGGCGCCGAACAGCGTGCGACCGGAGTTGAGCAGATCGGGACGGGCCACGAAGAAGTGCCGGTCGATCAGGAAGTACTCCTGCTCGGGCCCGCAGTACGACACGACGGCCGACGGGGTGTGCCCGAACAGCGTCAGCACCCGCTCGGCGTGGACGGCCATCGCCTGCTGGGCCCGCAGCAGCGGCGTCTTGTGGTCGAGCGCCTCTCCGGTCATCGAGATGAACACCGTCGGGATGCACAGTGTGTTGCCGTTCGGGTTCTCCAGGATGTAGGCCGGGCTCGTGACGTCCCAGCCCGTGTAGCCGCGAGCCTCGAAGGTGTTGCGGAGGCCGCCGTTCGGGAAGCTGGACGCATCGGGCTCGCCCTGCACGAGCGTCTTGCCCGCGAACTCGGCCAGCGCGGTGCCGTCGCCGACGGGGTCGAAGAACCCGTCGTGCTTCTCGGCGGTGAATCCTGTGAGCGGGTAGAACACGTGCGCGTAGTGGGTCGCGCCCTTCTCGATCGCCCAGTCCTTCATGGCGGACGCGACGGCGTCGGCGACCTGGGGGTCGAGCATCTCGGAGTTCTCGATCGTCGCGATGACCGACTTGTAGACCGACTTCGGCAGACGCTTCTGCATCACGGTCTTGCTGAACACGTTCATGCCGAAGATGTCGCCGGGCGTCTCGCCGGGGCTGAAGCTGGGGGCCGGCGGCACGTACGCCTCGACGTCGGTGATGGCCTGCAGGCGTACGGGGTTCGCGCTCATGTGATCGTTCCTTCTCGGGGGCGAGGAGCAGCCGTCCACCAGCTGCCACGGTCAGGATCATCCACGCGCGTTACGGAACCGTGTCGACGGCGATTCAGGCGCAAAACCATAGGCTTCGACCGTGAGCACCCACGACCGACCACTGCGCAAGCTGGGCTTCCTGACCATCGGGCTGTTCGACGAGCACGACCCCGGCCCAGGTCACGAGAGCACGCTTCAGATCATCGAGCTCGGCGAACGGCTCGGGTTCGACAGTGCCTGGCTTCGGCACCGCCACCTGCAGCACGGCATCTCCTCACCCGTCGCCGTGCTGGCGGCCGCCTCCCAGCGGACGCAGCACATCGAGCTCGGCACGGCCGTCACGCCGTTGGGACTCGAGAACCCGTTCCGTCTTGCCGAGGACCTGGCCACCGTCGACGTGCTGTCGGGCGGCCGGCTCAACCCGGGCGTCAGTGTCGGCCAGCCGACCCACTACGACGACATCAAGGCGCACCTCTACCCCGACACGGCCGACCTCGAGGACTTCTCGTACACCCGGGTCGAGCGTCTGCTGCACGGGCTGCGCGGGGAGCCCGTGAGCAGCTTCGAGGGCACGCAGGGCATCGAGACGTACTCGTCGCGCATCCAGCCCCACTCGCCAGGTCTGGCCGACCGTGTCTGGTACGGCGGTGCCGGGTTCTCGTCGGTCGAGTGGGCGGCGCGGCAGGGTCTCAACCTGCTCACCAGCAGCGTCATCCGGGCCGAGGCTCCGCTGGACGGCGACGGCGACCACTTCGCCAGCATCCAGCGCGCCCAGATCGACCGCTTCCGCGAGCTGCACCCCCGCGGAGACGATGCTCGCGTGTCGCAGGGGCTCGTGGTCATCCCCACCGACTCCGCCTCGCGGGGTCAGATCGATCGCTACGAGGCCTATGCCGCGTCACGACTGCCACGGACACGCGAGCCGCAGGGGCCGGGTCGCATGATGTTCGCGCCCGACCTGGTCGGTTCATCGCAGCAGATCGCCGAGCGCCTCCACGCTCACTCCGGGTTCCAGGCGGTGGACGAGGTCGCCTTCGCGCTGCCCTTCACCTTCTCCCACGACGACTACGTGCAGATCCTCACCGACATGGCCGGTGCGCTCGGACCCTTGCTCGGCTGGCGTCCCTCCACCAGCGCAACCGAATGACATGCGTGTGGTTTGTCCCCATCTGTGCATACACCTGGGGACAACTCTCATCGCGCACGTGAGGCCCGATGTGCACATATGTGGGTTGACCTGTGGAAACACACGCATGTAACTATCCACAGCGCTGTTCACAGGTGTGTACAACGTGCGCCTGAATCGAGGTGAGGCTGCGCATCACCCAGCGCCCAGACCAGGCGATGGGAGCGACGAGGTCCGGCCGCGTGGCATGACGACGTCGGGAACAGGCTGCGCGTCCGTGCGATCGATGATCGAGGCTCTGCGCGAGCGGGCCGACCGGAGTCGGTCGGTGGTGGGGTGGTGGAGCCACGGGGACTCGAACCCCGAACCCCCTGCTTGCAAAGCAGGTGCGCTACCAATTGCGCCATGGCCCCGTGTCGTGCTGCGGTGCAGTGCTGCTGATGGTGCTCGTGCGGCCCGTCAGAGCCGGTCGGTGGCCGCCGCCCAGCTGTCGACCGGGGTGCTGCCTGACCTCTTGTTGAGGGCCCAGATGGCGCCTGCGGCCGCGAGACCGAGAGCGATGAACTTCTTCATCCGACCTCCTCGTTGAGTGGGCGTACGAGGACTTGAACCTCGGACCTCTTCCTTATCAGGGAAGCGCTCTAACCAAGCTGAGCTATACGCCCGCAACAGCCCTGAACTCTACCGCACCCGTTTCACTTGTCCTCAGCGAGGGTCACTTCGACGCCTCCCATGAGCTGTGCAGCGAGGTTGTAGAGGTGGGCGCCGATCGTGGCCAGGGCCGTCATCAGCACGACGTTGACGGCCGACAGCACCAGCGTAAGGCCGACGACACGGCCCACGCCGAAGTAGTCGGTGAC
>JBEVGQ010000391.1:0-2640 GCA_040511655.1 Aeromicrobium sp.
GTCGGGCTGACAGGATTTGAACCTGCGGCCTCGTCGTCCCGAACGACGCGCGCTACCAAACTGCGCCACAGCCCGATGGTGCTTGCCCCCTACGTGAGGGAACCGGACGAGTCTATCCCAGTGAGGGTGAGCAGTGTTGCCTCGGGGCGGCATGCGAAGCGCACCTGCGTGTACGGCGAGGTGCCGAGGCCTGCCGACACGTGCAGCCACGACGGCTCGTGGCCCTCGGTGCGGTGCGTGTGCAGCCCGCGTGCCCGTGCCCGATCGAGGTCGCAGTTGGTCACGAGCGCGCCGTAGAACGGGATGCGCAGCTGCCCACCGTGGGTGTGCCCGGCCATGATCAGCGGGTAGCCCGAGCGGTTCCACTGGTCGAGCACGCGCAGGTAGGGGGCGTGCGCGACGCCGATCGCGAGGTCGGCCGAGCCATCGGCGGGACGCTCGTCGAGCTCGTCGTACTCGAGGTGCGGGTCGTCGACGCCCGCGAACGACAGACGGCGGCCCGCGACCTCGACGTCGGCGTGCCGGTTGTTGAGGTCGACCCAGCCGCGTTGGGTGAACGCGGCGCGCAGCTCGTCGAACGGCAGGTCGCGCGGACGCTCGAACGTCCCGGCCGAGCTCACCCCCGTGCCGCCGGTCAGGTACTTGGCCGGGTTCTTGCGGACGGGCGAGAAGTAGTCGTTGGAGCCGAACACGAACACCCCCGGCACGTCGAGCAGGTCGCCGTAGGCGTCGAGCACCGACGGGACGGCGTCGAGGTGGGCCAGGTTGTCGCCCGTGTTGACCACGAGGTCGGGTCGCAGGTCGGCGAGGCCGCGCAGCCACTGCTGCTTGCGGTGCTGGCGCGGCGTCATGTGGGTGTCGGAGAGGTGCAGGACGCGCAGGGGTGAGGAGCCGGCCGGCAGCACCGGGACGGTGACCTTGCGGAGCGTGAACGCCCGGGTCTCGACGACCGAGTAGGCCAGGGTGGCCGCGGCGGCAGCGACGGGCCACAGGAGAGGACGCATGCGCTCAGCCTGTCACAGGCCCGACGAGGGCGCGGTGGGACACTGGACCCATGTCAGCCCTCAAGGACCAGCTCCACGCCGATCTCACGACCTCGATGAAGGCGCGCGACGCCCTGCGCACCTCGACCCTGCGCATGGTGCTCACCGCCATCACCAACGCCGAGGTGTCGGGCAAGGAGGTCCGCGAGCTCACGGACGAGGACGTCCTGACGGTGCTCGGCGCCGAGGCCAAGAAGCGGCGCGAGGCGGCTGCGGCCTTCGCCGATGGCAACCGGCCCGAGCTGGCCGAGAAGGAGACGGCCGAGGCCGAGATCCTGGCCGAGTACCTGCCGGCTCAGCTCGGCGCCGCCGAGATCGCCGCGATCGTCACTGCTGCCGTCGAGTCGGCCGGAGCCGCCGGACAGGGCATGAAGGCCATGGGCCAGGTCATGGGCATCGTCTCGCCGCAGGTCAAGGGACGCGCCGACGGCGGTGCGGTCGCCGCGGAGGTCAAGCGCCAGCTCGGCGCCTGACCTCCGGCGGCTCAGCCGCGGTCGCGCCCGCGTCCGCCGCCGCTCTTCTTCTTCTTGCTGTCGGCCTTCTGGGCGACCGGCTGCCGCTTGGGCGGCGGGTCGAAGTTGACCGGCGTGAGGCTGCTCTGGATCTTCTGCATGGCCTTGGCCCACATGGGTCCGGCCAGCGACGATCCGCCGACGGCGTTGAAGTCGAGCAGTCGGCCGTTGATCGTCACGCCGGCCAGCGACTTGGGCCGGCCGTTGTTGTCGGGGTTCTTGTCGTTGGTGACGACACCGGCGATCATCGACGCGGTCGCGAGCTCGGGGGTGTAGCCGGCGTACCAGACGGCCTTGTTGTCCTGGGCGGTTCCGGTCTTGGCGGCCGACGGCACCGACAGGCCCGTGCCGTTGTTGTAGCCGAAGCCGCCGGGCTCCTGCACTCCGCGCAGGATGTCGTTGATCTGCGCGGCCTGGTCCTTGGTCATGACCCGCTCGCAGCTGGGCTCGAACTTCTTGAGCACCTGACCGCTGGAGTCGACGATCTCGTCGACCGGGCGCGGCTTGCAGTACATGCCGCCCGAGGCCGGCGTGGCGTAGGCGGCGGCCATGTCGAGGGGGCTGACGTCGGTGACGCCCAGGGTGAACGGACCCACCTGGTCCTGCTTGCGCACCTTGATGCCCATCGACTCGGCGGCGCGCACCACGTTGCAGAGGCCGGCCTGCTTCTCGAGCTGCGAGAAGTAGGTGTTCACCGACTCGCGCGTGCCGGTGTACATGTTCTTGCGCCCGGACGTCGTGGAGTTGTTGACCTTCCACTCGCTGGTGTTGAGACCGTCGCACGTGGTGTAGGTGCCGGCCGGCATCGTCATGGTCTTGGGCGCGTTGTAGGCCTGCCCGACGTCGATGCCGTTCTTGAGCGCCGCGGCGACCGTGAACATCTTGAACGTCGATCCGGCTGGGAAGCCTCCGGACTGGCCGTAGGCGGTGGGCACGACGAAGTCGATGAACGACTCGCCCTTCTTCTTGCTCGTGCCCATCGGACGCGACTGGGCGACCGCGCGCACCTTGCCGGTGCCGGGCTCGACCATGGCGAGCGCCGCGATGGCGCCGTCGGTGCTCTTGACCGTCGACCTGACGGCGTC
>JBEVGQ010000392.1:0-4512 GCA_040511655.1 Aeromicrobium sp.
GGACCGCACTTCATCGCGGTCCACGAGATGATCGACCCGCACGTCGACGAGGTCATCGCGATGGTCGACGAGACCGCCGAGCGCATCGCGACGCTGGGCGCCTCCCCGCTCGGCACCCCCGGGGCCATCGTCAGCGGACGCTCGTGGGAGGACTACTCCCTCGGCCGCGCCACCACCAACGAGCACCTCGGCGCGCTCGACGAGGTCTACATCAACCTGCTCAAGGACCACCGCAAGGCCCAGGAGGCCGTGTCGGACCTCGACCCGGTGACCGAGGACATGATCATCGGCCAGCAGCGTCAGCTCGAGCTGTTCCACTGGTTCATCCGTGCCCACCTCGAGAGCACCGGTGGCAGCCTGTCGACGCAGGACGCCAGCTCGGAGAAGAAGGCGGCCCAGGCCGCCCACGAGGCGGCCGACGTCACGGACTGACCTCCGTCCCCACGCCCGAAGCCCCGATCCATGCGCTGGATCGGGGCTTCGTCCTGTCTGAGCGGCGGTCGCGCCTCAGCGCCGGCTGCGGGGACGCGGCTTGGGCCCGGTGCGCCGCTCGTCAGGAGCCTTGTACGTGCCGCCGACGATGCGGGCCATCAGCAGCTGCGGGTCGCCGCGCTCGACCTCCCGGACGAACTGGTGCGCACGCTCGCCCCGCAGCACCGCGGCCTCGGCGCCGTGGTGCGAGATGACCACGGCCTTGTCGCGCACGACCCACTCGTATCCGCTCGGACGACTCGCCATGACTCCATACTGACCGGTCGTCGCGCCGACCTACCGACCGGTGTCGACGCCGAGGTAGCGAAGCGACGAGTCGGTCAGCGTGTGAGCGAGGTTGCGCGTGCTCGGACCGTGCGCGTGGGCCTGCCGCACGAGCTCTTTCGAGTCGACACCCGTGTCGCCGTAGTAGCCCTCGGCGACCCAGCGCTCGTACGTCGTCGGTGTCACCTCGGGGTGGAACTGCCAGCCGATCGCGCGGGCGCCCCACTGGTCGTCGACGATGCACTGCGGACCTCGCCACGACGTGCCGATGACCCGCGACGTCGGGCCGGGCGAGAAGACGTCGCCGTGCATCTGACCCCACGGACCCTCGGGGCACAGCACGGGATCGACGGTGTCGACGCGCTGCCACCCGAGCTCGGGCTGGTCGGCGCGCCAGGACGTGCCGCCGAGCGCGCGAGCCAGCACCTGGACGCCGTAGCAGATGCCCATGACCGGGGTGCCGGCCGCGAGGGCCGAGCGGATGAGGCGCACCTCGGCGGTCACGGATTCGATCCAGCGCTCCTCGTGGGCCGACTTGTCCGAGCCCAGCAGCAGCACGAGGTCGCACGATCCGAGGGTGTCGAAGGCCGGCAGTGCGTCGCGGTCGACCGGGACGAGCTCGGCCCCACGCTGCACGAGCCTCTCACCGACGTAGCCGGCATCGGTGTCCGTCGCGTCGGCGACCACGTGAATCCGCATGGAGCCAGTGTCCCCTACGGCCACGAGGCCGGCGTCGTGCCGGGCGCGCTCCGGTCGGCGGGCTCGGACACCAAGGTCGGTGGCCCCGTGTCGGCCGGCGCGCCGTCGCTCGGGTCGCCCCCAGGACGGCGACGATCGAGCACCCAGGCGAGCACGACAGCGACGACAATCGCAGCGATCCACGGTGCGAGAGGCCGCTGCCCCGGCTCGACCGCCTGTCGCCACACCTGAGCCGCTGCGGAGAGATAGTCGCCCACGAAGGCGGCCGAGCGCGGACCGCGGCTCAGCGACATCGCGAAGTATCCCGACGCCGTCACCGACGGCGCCACGACCCACGCCAGCAGCACAGCCGCCGGCCAGTACGCCAGCCGAGCGAGCGGACGGACGCCGATCAGGACGAGAGCGACGGCGAGAACCGCGGCCCCCGCCCACCGCGCCGGCTCGTCGATGGAGCCGCTGAAGGCCGCCGCCCGAGAGGCGCGTGACACCACCTGGAAGAGCCACAGCGGCACGGCGCCGGCGGCTGCCGCGAGTGCGAGGCCGAGCCCCGGGCGTCCGGCCAGCGACGCCGTGCCGAGCAGCACGGCCAGGACGGTGACGCCCGCCACCAGGACGCTCAGGCCGCCGGTGATGCGAGGGTCGGTGGCCTGACCGTCGACACCGCCGCCGGCGAACGCGGCGCGCGACTGCACCAGAGCCACAGCCAACGCCAGGGCGACTCCGGCGACCACGGCGCCGAGCCGTGCGATGCGCCTGCCGCGTCCGAGAAGGCCCACGAACCCGGCGAGGACGCCACCGACGACGGCACCGACGATCAGGGCGTCGGTGCTGCTGGCCGCCAGCAGGGGCAGCGCGGCACGGGAGTAGCCGTTGGTCGTCATGATGTTGCTGCCGAACAGGTCGACGATCCACCACAGGAAGCCGATCAGCCACCACGTCGCGCCGGCCAACGGCACCAGCATGATCGTGGGCAGCCCACGCCGACCACGCTCGTGCACGTCCGACACCCCGGCAGCGGGCATGTCGACCGTCACGAGGCGCTTCTCAGGAACTTCTCGAGCAGAGGCCCGGCCGTCTGTGACCCGGACTCGCCGTCGGCGACGAAGACCGCGACGGCCAGGTCTCCCTGTGTGGCGATCATCCAGGCGTGCGTCCGTGGAGGCGAGTCGGTGCCGTACTCGGCCGTGCCGGTCTTGGCCGAGACCGGGCCGCCCGGCACGTCGGACAGGAAGCGACCGCTGCCGTCGGTGACGACGCCGCGGAACAGCTCTTGCAGCTGCTTGACCTCGGCGGCGGTCAGCGGCTTGGTCGCCGCAGGTGCGGCCTTGGTGGGGGTCTCGGCCAGCAGGGTGGGCGTGACCCGCTCCCCCTTGGCGATCGAGGCCGCCACGGTGGCCATCGCCAGCGGGGACGCCTGGATGCGCGCCTGGCCGATCATCGAGGCAGCTCGCTCGGTGCCTTCGGCCTGGGTGGGCACCGCGCCCAAGAAGGCGGGGAAGCCCAGGTCGAGGTCGGGACCGAGACCGAGCGCTGCGGCAGCGTCGGCGAGCTTGGTCTGCGGCGCCTTGTCGCGCTCGGCGATCATCGCCGTGTTGCACGAGTTGGCGATGGCAGAACGCAGCGGGATGTCGCCGACCGCGCCGGCCGGGTAGTCGGAGTAGTTGGTGAACCGGCGCCCGTCGACCGTGATCGACGTCGTGCACGGCACCCTCGTGGACGGGGTCAGACCCGATCGCAGCAGCGCCAGCGCGGAGACCAGCTTGAAGGTCGACCCGGGAGGGAAGCGCCCACCCGCCGCCGTGTCGGCTCCCTTGCCGCCCGGGCCGCTCGACAGGGCCACGATGTCGCCGGACGACGGGCGGATCGCGACGATCGCGCTGGCCGGGCCGACGCCGGCGAGGATCGAGTCGGCCGAGCCCTGCAGGCCCACGTCGAGGGTCGTGCGCAGCGGCTTGCCGGCCACCGGCTCGCTCGTGAACAGCTGACGCGGCTCGACGCCCTCCTCAGACGACACTGCCTCGACACGCACGCCGGGGGTGCCTCGCAGGCGACTGTCGTAGCGCGCCGACAGACCCGACAGCCCGACCAGATCGCCCGGCTGGACCGTGCCCTTCGACTTCTGCACGATCTCGGCGGTCGCCTCGCCGACGGTGCCGACCAGGGGCTGGGCGAAGGTGCGCGTGGGCGCAAGGGGCAGCTCGCCGCCCAGCGCCACGGCCCCGGGCACGGCGGCGAGCTGCTCGGACGTCGGCGCGTCGGAGGCTTCGGCCCGCACGACGAGCGCCGGCACGAAGGCCTGCGGCCCGGCCGCCGCGGCACGCTGGGCGAAGGCGTCGGCATCGATGTCGACGAGCTCGGCCAGCGCCCTCGCCGAGGCGTCGACCTGCGGCGCCTCGACCTTGGTCTTGTCGAGGCCGATGCGTTGCACGCCGCGCTCGGTGACGATGGCCTCGTCGCCCGCACCCAGGATGTCGCCGCGGTCAGCCGCCGTGGTGCGCAGCCGCAGGCGCTCGTCGGCCGTGAGGTCGGGTGCGACGATCGTCGGCTTCCAGGACACCTTCCAGGCGTCGTCGACGAAGGAGAGTGCGGCACGGGTCGTGTACTCCCACGCCGCGCCCTTGAACGCCCACCGCGTCGCGAGCGTCGCGGTCGCGGTGTCGTCGTCGGTGGAGACGTCCTTGACCGTCACCGTGGCCTTGGTGCCGTCCATGCTGGCGATGATGCGCTTGAGATCTTCTTGGGGCACCCGGCCGCCCGAGGTGACCGACACCTTGGAGACGTCACCCCTGCTGAGTCCCGCCGCGAGGGCTGCAGCGGCGTCGCGCGGATCGGCGCGGCCCGGAGAGCACGACGCGAGCGTCGCCGCCGCCAGTGCCACCGTCAGCATCGTGGACCCAGCTCGTCGGACCGTCCGGTGCATGGCTTCCACCTGCAACCCTCCCCGTTGGTGTCAGGTTCTCGCCTCGACAGGCGACGATGCAGTCAAACAGGTGCATCCGACAGGGTCAACGTCCCTCGCCGGACGTGCCACAGCCCGGTGAGGCCGCCTTCCCTTGC
>JBEVGQ010000393.1:0-3173 GCA_040511655.1 Aeromicrobium sp.
GTCGAGATCCACGACAGCGACCTGCGCATCGACGTCTACCGGTCGTCGGGCCCCGGCGGGCAGAGCGTCAACACGACCGACTCGGCGGTGCGCATCACGCACGTGCCGACCGGCATCGTCGCCAGCTGCCAGAACGAGAAGAGCCAGCTGCAGAACAAGGAGCAGGCCATGCGCATCCTGCGCTCGCGCCTGCTCGACGCCGCCCAGGCCGCTGCCGACGCCGAGGCCGCAGGCGTGCGCAAGTCGCAGATCCGCACCGTCGACCGCTCCGAGCGCATCCGCACGTACAACTTCCCCGAGAACCGGCTGTCCGACCACCGCACGGGCTTCAAGGCCTACAACCTCGACCAGGTGATGGACGGGGCGCTCGACGACGTCATCAAGTCGCTGGTCGACGCCGAGCTGGCCGAGCGCCTGGCCTCGGTCGAGTCCGGCTCGTGACCGTACGGCCACGCGTCGAGCGGATGCTCGACGAGGCAGCTGCCACGCTCGAGGCGGGCGGGGTGTCGTCCCCGCGGCACGACGCCGAGGTGCTGCTGAGCCACGTGACCGGCGTGCCGCGCATGATGCTCATCGGCGGCGGCACGCCCAGCGCGCCGCAGCAGGACACCTACCGCGCCATGGTCGACGCCCGGGCCCGGCGCGTCCCGCTGCAGCACCTGACCGGCTCGACGGGGTTCCGCTACGTCGACGTCGAGGTCGGGCCGGGTGTGTTCGTCCCCCGGCCCGAGACCGAGCTGCTCGCGGGCTGGGCCATCGAGCACGCGAGGACCCTCGAGTCGCCCGTCGTCGTCGAGCTCTGCGCCGGCGCGGGCGCGATCGCGCTGTCGGTCGTCCACGAGGTGCCGGGTGCACGCGTCCACGCCGTCGAGCTCGACGAGCCGGCGTTCGAGTGGGCCCAGCGCAACCTCGCCGGCACGGGCGTCGACCTGCGGCTCGGTGACATGGCCGACGCGTTCGGCGACCTCGACGGCCAGGTCGACGTCGTGGTGACCAATCCGCCGTACATCCCGCTCGACGCCTGGGAGAGCGTGGCCCCCGAGGCGCGCGACCACGATCCCGCGCTCGCGCTGTGGTCGGGCGACGACGGGCTCGACGCGATGCGCGTCGTCGACCGGGTCGCCTGGCGCCTGCTGAAGCCCGGGGGAGTCGTCGGCGCAGAGCACGCGGACGCCCAGGGCGAGTCCGCTCCCGCGGTGTTCGCCCCTCGCTGGGCCGACGTGCGCGACCATCTCGACCTCGCCGGACGACCCCGCTTCGTCACGGCCACCAAGCCGCGCCGATAGGCTCGGGGCACCATGGGCATCGACGAGCTGGGACTGATCGGTGCCGCGATCGCCGTCGGACTCGGAGCAGCGGTGCTGCCGGTGTTCGTCAACGCCGAGGTCTACGTCGTCGCGATCGGCGCGACCGTCAACAGCCGGCCGTTCCTGGCGCTGCTCATCGTCATCCACGTCATCGCGACGACGATCGGCAAGGCGTTCGTGTTCCAGCTCGCGCGCAAGGGCACCAACAAGATCCGCATGGTCGAGCCACGGCCGCCCCGCAGCGCGTTCACCGCCTGGCTCCGCCGTGTCGGGCGACGGCTCGGGCGCACGCGCGTGATGCAGCGCATCCGCCGGCTCAACGACTGGCTGCTGACGCTGCTCGACCGGCCCTACTCGGGCGGCCTGACGGCGTTCCTGTCGTCGTTGACGGGCATCCCGCCGCTGGCCATCGTCACGATCCTGGCGGGCGCGTCCAAGCAGCCCCAGTGGCTGTTCCTGACGATGGTGTTCACGGGCCGCCTCATCCAGTTCCTGGCGATCGCCTTCCTCCTCCACCAAGTCAGCTGGTTCTGAGCGCGGCCATGGGCCGAGCGAGCGCCAGCGCGCTCTAGGATGACTGGGTGAAGTTCGACTGCAGCGTGGACGAGGAGTACGACCGCGGGTTGCTGGCTGCCCAGGCAGCCCTCGAGCAGGGCAAGCTCGTGGTGCTGCCGACCGACACGGTCTACGGCATCGCGGCCGACGCCTTCTCGCCCCGGGCCGTGCAGAACCTGCTCGACGCCAAGGGTCGCGGACGTGACATGCCGCCGCCGGTGCTGGTCGGAGCGCCCACGACGCTCGACGCCCTCGCGGTCGACATCCCCGCCTGGCTGAGGTCGATGGTCGAGGAGCTGTGGCCCGGCCCGCTGACGGTGGTGTGCCGCCAGCAGGCCTCGCTCACCTGGGACCTCGGCGACACGCACAACACGGTCGCCGTGCGGATGCCCGACGATCGCCGCGCTCTCGCCCTGCTCAAGCAGACCGGTCCGCTGGCTGTCAGCAGCGCCAACACGACGGGCCTGCCCGCCGCCCAGAACGTCGACGACGCCGAGGAGATGCTCGGCCCCCGCGTCGCGGTCTACCTCGACGGCGGCCCGACGTCGTCCGGCACACCATCGACGATCCTCGACGCCACCGGCTCGACGCCTCGGGTGCTGCGTCAAGGCGCCGTCTCCCTCGAGGTGATGCACCGGTTCAACAACACGATCGAGCCTGCGACGGACGCCGGCGCGTGAGGGAGTACCTCGTCGTCTTCGGCGTGTCCCTCGGCGTGACGTACCTGCTGGCGTCGATCGCCCGTCAGGCCGCCTACCACCTCGGTGCCGTGGCCCGCGTCCGCGACCGCGACGTCCACGCGATCCCCACTCCGTACTTCGGCGGTCCCGCGATGCTCGGGGGACTCCTGGCCGCCTACCTGGTCGCCACGAGCCTGCCGTTCCTGTCGCTGGCCGACGACGGCGTGTTCGACGACGTCCGCGCGGTCGTCCTCGGGGGACTGGTCATCTGCCTGGTCGGCGTCGTCGACGACCTCTACGAGCTCGATGCGCTCAGCAAGTTCGCCGGCCAGGTGCTCGCCGGCATCATCGTGGTCGCCCAGGGCGTGCAGTTCTACTACCTGCCCCTCTACGGCAACTACATCGGGCTCGACCAGGCCCAGGCCATGATCTTCACGGTGCTGCTGATCGTCGGCACGGCCAACGCGGTCAACTTCGTCGACGGCCTCGACGGGCTGGCGGCGGGCATGGTCGCGATCGGCGCGGTCGCCTTCTTCGCCTACGCCTTCGTGCTCGCGGTCGAGAACGGCGAGACCCGGGCCATCGCGGCGGCCCTGCTCACGGCAGCGCTGGCGGGCGCCTGCATCGGCAT
>JBEVGQ010000394.1:0-3815 GCA_040511655.1 Aeromicrobium sp.
CTCCGCGGCGAGGTCCGCGAGGTCGTCGACTCGTCCGACGTGGCGCCCCTGCTCGAAGTAGGCCGCGAACAGCCGCTCCACCAGGTCGAGCTGGCGGCCCTTGGCCTTGGCGAAGTGCAGCAGCTCGTGGGCCGTGACCGTGTTGGTGTGCTGCAGCGCGTCGAAGTCGTACGAGAGCCCCTCCGCGGAGGCCAGCTCCGTCATCTGCGCCAGCATCTGCTCGACCTGCTGTGCGGGCAGATGCTTGTGCGACACCAAGAAGTCGACCTCCGTGCCCTCGAAGTCGACGGGCGTGTCGGGCGACAGCTCGAAGGAGTGGTACTCGACCTCGAGCTCTCCGCCGGCCGCGGCGAAGTCGGCCGCCGCCGTCTCGAACCGGCGCTTGCCGACGAAGCACCATGGGCATGCGATGTCGGACCAGATGTCGACCTTCACTGAGTTGCTCATGTGCGCGGCAACGTGCGCGACGCCGAGACTATTCCGCTTCCGCAGCGGGTGCCTGAAGGAGTAGGTTCATGTCATGACAATTGCTGTGGCCTACCGGCCTGACGAGTTCGGACGCGCCGCCCTCGAGTGGGCCGCCGAGCATGCCACTGCGGTCGACGAGTCGATCATCGTGATCAACATCAGCCGGGGGGAGCCGCGGCTCGACGCCGGCTTCGCCCGCGGTCGCGACATCCAGCACATCACCGACAGCCTCAGCGCCAAGGGCGTGACCATCGAGGTGCGTCAGACCGTGGGCGACAACGTCGCCGACGCCGTGCTGTTCGAGGCCGAGCAGGCCGGCGCGACGATGATCGTCGTCGGCATCCGTCGCCGCAGTCCCGTGGGCAAGATGCTGATGGGCAGCGTCGCCCAGTCGATCCTGCTCGACGCGTCGGTTCCGGTCGTCGCCGTCAAGCCCTGACGTCCTCGGCGCCGTCGGCGTCGGCAGTCGGGGCGTGAGTAGCCACGCCCCACCGGCTCGCTAGGCTCGGGGATCGTGAGCCCCCTGACGCCTCGACGACTGGCTGACGCGCTGCGCCGTCGACGACGTCGCACCGAGCAGCTCGCCGAGCGACGCTCGAGCCTGCTGCCGCACTACGCGTTCCAGGGGCACGGCAGAGGTCGCCTCAACGTCACCGTGGTGCTGCGGAGCGCCAAAAAGCCCACGAGCTCCACGTACATCCGCCTGCTGAGCCCGATGTCACGGCCCGCGTTCGGACCGGTCGGCCTCGACGTCGTCGACCACAAGGACCTGTGGATCTCGCGTCGCTCCGACGTGTGCATCGTGCAGCGGACGGCGTTCAACGACGCCACGACGGCTCAGCGCTTCGTCGATGAGGCTCGCCGGCGGGGGTGCGTCGTGGTGATCGACAGCGACGACGCGTTCTCGACGCTCGATCCCGACCACCCTCAGTACGTCCAGCAGATCGAGCGGGCCGAGGTGCTCGACGGCGTCATGCGTCGTGCCGACGAGGTCTGGCTCTCGACCGACGACCTGCGTCGCGCTCACGACCTGCCGACGGCGCGGGTCGTCCGCAACACCCTCGACCTAGCGCTGTGGCAGCCGGGAGCAGGACCGGCACACGAGACCGACCCCGACGCTCCGCTGCGGATGCTCTACATGGGCACCACGACCCACGACGGCGACCTGGCGATGCTCGCGCCGGTGCTCGAGCGCCTTCACGCCTCGCGCCCCGGTTCGTTCGTCGTCGTCATGGTGGGTGTGGCCAAGGGCCTGGCCGAGCGGCCGTGGATGCGCGTCGTCAAGCCGCCCAGCAGCTCGTACCACCGGTTCGTCCCGTGGCTCGTCGAGCAGGGCCCGTTCGACGTCGGCCTGTCGCCGCTGCTCGACTCCGCGTTCAACCGGGCCAAGTCCGACGTCAAGTGCCTCGACTACCTGGCCCTGGGCGTGCGTCCCGTCGTGTCCGACGTCGAGCCCTATCGCGGCGCCGAGCTCGACGACCTGATCGACCGCGTCCCCGAGGACCCCGAAGCATGGTTCTCGACGCTCGCGGGTCTCGTCGATGGTCGGGCGACCCTGCGACGCGAGGCCGCCGGACGTCGTGACGCCGGTCGGGCCTACCTGGCGTCGACGCGCTCCGCCGACACCACGGCGGCCGTGCTCCGATCCCGCCTCGACGCCCTGGTCGCCGACCGCGGCTCCGCCCCTCGCTCCTGACACCGCTCGAAAGGCATCCCGTGACCCACGTACTCGACGACCTCGAGGCGCGCGGCCTCATCGCGCACTCGACCGACCGCGACGCGCTGCGCGCCGAGCTGTCCGCCGGGTCGATCACCTACTACGTGGGCTTCGACCCGACGGCACCCAGCCTGCACATCGGCAATCTGCTGCAGATCCTGACCGCACGGCGCCTCCAGCTGGCCGGACACCGGCCCCTGCTGCTCGTGGGCGGGTCGACAGGCCTGATCGGCGACCCCAAGGAGGCCGGCGAGCGGGTCATGAACACCAAGGAGACCGTGGGCGAGTGGGTGCAGCGCATCGCGTCCCAGGTCTCGAGGTTCGTCGACTTCGACGGCGACAACGGCGCCACCATCGTCAACAACCTCGACTGGACGTCCGGCCTCGGCACGATCGACTTCCTGCGCGACATCGGCAAGCACTTCCCGGTCAATCGGATGCTGGCCCGCGACGTCGTCAGCAGCCGGCTCGAGTCCGGCATCAGCTACACCGAGTTCAGCTACGTCCTGCTCCAGTCGATGGACTTCCTCGAGCTCAACCGCCGGTACGGATGCGTGCTCCAGACCGGCGGCAGCGACCAGTGGGGCAACATCACCGCCGGCGTCGAGCTCATCCGGCGCGCGGACGGCAAGAAGGCGCATGCGCTCGCCACTCCGCTGATCACCAAGGCCGACGGCACCAAGTTCGGCAAGACCGAGAGCGGCACGGTGTGGCTCGACCCCGAGCTGACCAGCCCCTACGCCTTCTACCAGTCGTGGATCCAGGCCGAGGACGCCAAGGTCGTGGAGTACCTGCGCCAGTTCACCTTCCTGAGCCTCGACGAGATCGCACAGCTCGAGGCCGAGCACGCCGAGAAGCCCGCGCTGCGCATCGCCCAGCGACGGCTGGCGGCCGAGATGACGACCATCGTGCACGGCGAGGCCGAGACCGCCGCCGCCGAGCTGGCGTCGCTGGCCCTCTTCGGACGCGCCGAGCTCGCCGACCTGCCGGAGGCGACGTTGGCAGCCGCGCTCCACGAGGCAGGCGCCGCCGAGCTCTCGGCGGCTGACGGCCCGACCATCGTCGATGCTCTCGTGGCGACGGGGCTCGCCGACAGCCGCTCCGCGGCTCGGCGCTCCGTGGCGGAGGGGGGCGCCTACCTCAACAACGAGCGCGTCACCGACCCCGATCTCGTGCTCACGGGCGACAGGCTCCTCTACAGCACGTGGGCCGTCATCCGCAAAGGCAAACGGTCCGTCTCGGGTGCCCGAGTCATCTGACCCCTGCAATTCCGGGCCCTCGCCTCGCTGTGGCGTGGACCACAGCAGCGCGATTTGACGGGGCCGGAAACGCCCCCGTAATGTTCTTCTTGTTGGACAGCGCGGGGCACGGCCCCGGAGCATCCGACCAGCTCAACCGAAACGATCAACGGCACGGAGCCTCACGGCTCCTGGAGACGGATCGCTGAGAACGGGAGCTGGCATGGTGACCGACCCGGTTTGACCGGTGAAAACGAGACGTGTAAGTTGTACGAGTTGCCCCGGTGGCTTCTGACCTGGTGGTTGGGGGTTGTTGGTGTGCGTGTGATCCTTGAGAACTCAACAGTGTGTCAAAAGTCGACGAGATTAATTAGTAGTACCCCGTCGAGATT
>JBEVGQ010000395.1:0-12469 GCA_040511655.1 Aeromicrobium sp.
TCGTCGTCCTCGTCGCCATCAACGACGTCGGTCTCCGGCAGCGGATCGGGCGCGGGCACGCGGTTGCGGGTCGCGACGAAGTACGTCAGGGCCAGCAGGAACACGATGATGGACGTCCACACGTTGAGCCGGAACGGGCCGATGTGGTTGGCGGTGTCGATGCGCAGCGACTCGATCCAGACTCGTCCGGCCGTGTAGAGCATCGCGTAGAGCGCGAAAGCCCGACCGCCGGTCAGACGGACCTTGCGATCGATCGCGATGATCAGCGCGGCGGCCGCGAGGTTCCAGAGCAGCTCGTACAAGAACGTCGGGTGGAACGTCTCGAACTGCGTGTAGCCGGGCGGCCGCTTGTCGGGCGCGATCTCGAGACCCCAGGGCAGATCGGTGGGACGCCCGAACAGCTCCTGGTTGAAGTAGTTGCCGATGCGGCCGATCGCCTGGGCGACCAGCAGACCGGGCGCAAGGGCGTCGGCGACCTTCGAGAACGACGCCCCGTAGCGGCGGCAGCCGATGTAGGCGCCCAATGCACCGCCCAGCACGGCGCCCCAGATGCCGAGGCCGCCCTTCCAGATCAAGAACACGTCGACAGCGTGACGACCCTGGCCGAAGTAGAGCTCGGGGTCGGTCATCACGTGGTACGTGCGGGCGCCGACGATGCCGAACGGGATGGCCCAGATCGCGATGTCGCCGATCAGCCCCTGGCGTCCGCCCCGTGCCTGGAAGCGCCGCTCGCCGATCCAGATCGCGACGAGCGCACCGATGATGATGCCGAGCGCGTACGCCCGCAGCGGCAGGGGTCCGAGGTGCCAGACCCCCTGGGACGGGCTCGGGATGTAGGCGAGCATGGTCAGCTCCTCTCGACGCCGGCGCGCAGGTCCTGTGCCAGCGCGCGGATCGCATCGATCCCGGCGGTCTCGTCGGGTGCGTCCAGCAGACAGCGTACGAGAGCGGACCCCACGATCACGGCGTCCGCGTACGCGGCGATCTCGTGGGCCTGCGTGCCGTTGGACACGCCGAGACCGACGCCGACCGGCTTGTCGCTGACGGCACGCACGCGGGCGACGAGCTGTTCACCCAGCGAGCTGGTCTGCTCGCGCGCACCTGTGACACCCATGACCGCGGTGGCGTAGACGAAGCCACTGGCCGCCTCGACCGTCATCGCGAGGCGCTGATCGGTCGACGAGGGGGCGACCAGGAACACGCGATCGAGGTCGTGCACCCGCGACGCGTCGATCCACTCGCCGGCCTCGTCGGGGATGAGGTCGGGCGTGATGAGGCCCGAACCACCGGCCGCCGCGAGGTCGGCCGCGAACCGATCGACGCCGTGCCGCTCGACGGGGTTCCAGTAGGTCATGACGACGGTCGGGACGCCGGTGGCAGCCGTGGCCTCGACGACGTCGAAGACGTCCGCCGTGCGCGAGCCCGCCGCCAGTGCGGTCTCGGCCGCTTCCTGGATGACGGGGCCGTCCATCACCGGGTCGCTGTAGGGCAGTCCGATCTCGACCAGGTCGACGCCGCCCTCGACCATCGCCTCGATCGCGCGGATCGACTGCTCCTTGGTCGGGAAGCCTGCCGGCAGGTAGCCGATCAGCGCGGCGCGGTTCTCGGCGCGCGTGCGCTCGAACAGCGCGTCGATCGCCGTGGTCATGACATCCCCCGGTCGGCTCGCCGACGCTCGCTCATTCTTCGACTCCCTGCTCGAGGACGACCGGCTCGTCGATGAGGCCGAAGTACTCCGCGGCCGTGTGCACGTCCTTGTCGCCCCGGCCCGACAGGTTGACCAGGATCGTCGAGTCGGGACCGAGCTCCTCGGCGAGCCGGAGTGCGCCCGCCAGGGCGTGGGCCGACTCGATCGCCGGGATGATGCCCTCGGTCTTGCACAGCAGGTCGAAGGCCGACATCGCCTCGGCGTCGGTGGCCGGGACGTCCGAGGCCCGCCCCGTGTCGGCCAGGAACGAGTGCTCGGGTCCGACGCCCGGGTAGTCGAGGCCCGCCGAGATCGAGTGCGACTCGAGCGTCTGGCCGTCCTCGTCCTGCAGCAGGAACGACCGGGCGCCGTGCAGCACCCCTACGTCGCCGCCGGTGATCGTCGCGGCGTGGCGGCCGCTCTCGACCCCGTCTCCCCCGGCCTCGATGCCGACCAGGCGCACGTCGGGATCGTCGATGAAGGCCGTGAACAGACCGATCGCGTTCGAGCCGCCGCCCACACAGGCGACCGCTGCGTCGGGCAGGCGACCGTCGAGCGTCAGGCACTGCGCGCGCGCCTCGTCGCCGATGCCGCGGGTGAGGTCGCGCACCATGGACGGAAACGGGTGCGGGCCGGCCGCGGTGCCGAACAGGTACGACGTCGTGTCGACGCTGGCGACCCAGTCGCGCAGCGCCTCGTTGATCGCATCCTTCAAGGTGCGGCTGCCGCTGGTGACCGAGACGACCTCGGCGCCGAGCATCTTCATGCGGGCCACGTTGAGGGCCTGGCGCTCGGTGTCGACCTCACCCATGTAGACCGTGCACTGCAGGTCGAGGTACGCGCAGGCCGTGGCGGAGGCGACGCCGTGCTGGCCCGCTCCGGTCTCGGCGATCGCGCGGGGCTTGCCGATGCGCTTGGCGAGCAGTGCCTGGCCGATCACGTTGCGGATCTTGTGGGCGCCCGTGTGGTTGAGGTCCTCGCGCTTGAGTAGGATGCGCGCTCCGGCGGCCTCGGAGAACCGGTGAGCCTGGTACAGCGGGCTCGGGACGTTGGCGTACTCGCGCAGCATGCGGTCGAGCTCGGCCATGAACGCCGGGTCGGCCTTGGCATCGGTCCACGCCCGGTCGAGCTCGTCGAGGGGGGCGACGAGCGCCTCGGGCATGAAGCGACCGCCGAAACGGCCGAAGTGTCCTGAGGTGTCGGGCTGCGAGTAGGCGGGCTGTGGCTGGTTCATGGGGTTCCTCAATGGTCAGGTCGACGGCGCCGAAGGGCGCGAGAGCAGGCGAGGGCGCGCCACCGCGACAGCGGTGACGCCGCTACCACCGATGCTGGAGCGCGGGATGGGCGCCGGCAGCCACGAGGTCGGCGACCGAGGCACGCGGGTCGTCGCCCCGCACCAGCGTCTCGCCGACGAGCACGACGTTCGCGCCTGCCTTGGCGTAGTCGATCACGTCGCGCGGTCCGCGGACGCCGGAGGCCGCGACCTTGACCGCACTGCCCGGGATGAGTGGCGACAGGCGCTCGAAGGTCGTGCGGTCAACCTCGAGGGTCTTGAGGTTGCGGGCGTTGACGCCGATCAGGTCGGCACCGGCGTCGACGGCACGGGTGACCTCTTCGGCGTCGTTGACCTCGACCAGGGGCGTCAGGCCGATGGAGCGGGCGCGCTCGACGAGGCTCTCCAGCGCGATCTGCTCGAGGGCCGCCACGATGAGCAACGCCATGTCGGCGCCCGCGGCGCGCGCCTCCCACAGCTGGTAGGAGGTGGTGATGAAGTCCTTGCGCAGGAGGGGGACGTCGACCGTCCCGCGCACCGCCCGGAGGTCGGCGAGGGTGCCACCGAAGCGGCGCTCCTCGGTGAGCACGCTGATCGCGGCCGCGCCACCGGCTGCGTAGTCGGCAGCGAGAGCGGCAGGGTCCTTGATCGTCGCGAGCTTGCCCTCACTGGGGCTGGAGCGCTTGACCTCGGCGATGACCGAGACTCCGTCGGACCGGAACGCGGGCATCGGGTCGAGCGCCGGGTGCTGGCGCCCAGCGCGCTCCTTGAGGTCGTCGAGCGACGTGGTCGCCATGCGCGCCTCGAGGTCTTCGGCCACGCCGACGAGGATGTCGTCGAGTACTGACATGACTCCTCCTTCGCACCAGGCGTGGTCCGCGCCTCAAGGGTATGGGGACTCCCAGCGTATCCCGGCCGAAGACCGGGACGCGCCGGGGTTGCCACCTGGGCGTCCTCACTATGCTCACGGCATGTCAGGTCCAGCCGCGTCGCCGGCCATGAGTCGCAAGGCGGCGTACAGCCTGGTGTGCGGGATCGCGGCCTTCGCCGCGATCTACCTCGACCCGTTCGCAGGTCTGCTGGTGGCCATGCCGTCGATCGCGAGCGGTGTCCACGCCCGGCGCGAGATCGCCGCCTCGCGCGGGCAGCTGACGGGCGACACCGTCGCAGTGATCGGCCTCATGGTCGGCGGGGGCGCGCTCGTGACGGTCGTCCTGTCGTGGGCGCTCGACCTGTCCGGCTAGCGCAGGCCGCGCACGTTCACGGTGCGAGCCACGCACCCCACGGTGTCACGCGCAGCACGCCGAACACGGCGAACGCAGCCAGGACCGCGAGGGCGGCCCTCGTGCTGACCCGCACGAGCACCGCCTCCGAGTCGCCGGCGGCGCGACGCACGACCCACACGACCCACAGACCGAAGACGGCAGCGACCAGCAGCAGCGTCATCGCGTTGCTGCTGGCGGCGGCCACGACGTCGCCGCGGGTGAGGTCGTTGACCGCACGCAGGCCCCCGCACCCGGGGCACGGAAGGCCCGTCAGGGAGCGGAACGGGCAGAACCCGTACGACCCGCTGACGTGCGGGTCTCGCGTGCGCAGCATCGCGGCCAGACCCAGCCCTGCCGCCGCGAGGAGCACCGGCATGCGGACCGCGCGCAGCCGTGACGCTGCGGGAGCGCCACGCATCGTCACTGGATCGACGTGATCACGATCAGCGCGATGACGGCGCCCCAGATGAGCGTGCCGAGGATGCCGGTGACCAGTCCGGCGATGGCCATCCCTCGACCCTCGACCGCTCCGGGCGGGGCCTCGTCGATCTCGTTGCGCGCCATGACCGACAACACGATGGCGACCGGCCCGATGACGAGGCCGACGTAGCAGAACAGGATCGAGATGATGCCGAAGACCAGGCCCAGCACTGCCTTGGTCGACGTGACGCCACGCGGCTGGTAGCCGTAGCCCTGCTGGGGGTATCCGTAGCTCGGCGGCGGCCCGAAGCCGTGCTCGGGGGTCTGTCCGTATACCGGCGGCGGCACCTGCCCATAGCCCGGCGGAGGCACCTGCCCATAGCTGGGCGGCGGCGCCTGACCGTAGCCGGGCGGTGGCGCCTGACCGTAGCCGGGCGGTGGGGCCTGACCGGGATCAGGTCCGGAGACCGGGCCGGGATCGCTGTTCCCGGACTCGTCCCCGGGATAGCTCGGATATCGCGGCTGGTCGTTCATGGACGAGCCGGCTCAGTGCTCGGCGCGGTCGACGCCCATGCCGGCAGCAGCCATCACGCGCCCGACGATGCCGGCCAGCAGCGCGATGGCGACACCGATCCAGAACAGGGGCCAGTTCGGATCGGGGATCAGTGCGACCCCGCCGATCGTGATGCCGACGAGGCACATGATTACTCCGGTCCAGGCGGCGGGCGACGATCCGTGCATGGGTGAGACTCTCCTCGTGGTGGCTGAACTGAGCCTCAGACTACTGGGTGGCGCCGCCTCGGACACACGCGCCCGACCCCCGCAGTGCCCTGCGTCAGGCCGTGGGGTCGTCGCCGCGGTCCATGGCCTTCCACATGTCGGTGTCGCTCGTGCCGGGAGCCGGCCGGCGAGTCGATGGCGCGTCGTAGCGGCTGCTCATCGTGGGCCAGGCACCAGCGAACCGGATGGTGACGACGCCGAGCACGGCGGCCACGACGAAGACGGCGATCGCCAACAGGTCCCACGCCGCGTACGAGATCTCGCCGAGCGACGAGGGGCCCGTGTAGGCCGGCGACTTCTCCGCCGCTGACCGGACGGCGTCGTCGAGGCCCGAGGTGCCCGATCGCGGCACCAGGACGACCGCGGCGACGGCCACCACGGTCGTCAGGCCACCGATCACCCGGCGCATGCGAGGACCCGCGGCCAGGAGCGCCAGCGCCGCGGCGACGATCACGACCGCGAGGGCCGACACCAGCGGCTGGGCGTCGGACCCGCTCACCGACACCTCGGCGGACGCGAGCCCTTGCGGCCGCACGTCGGCCTGCGCCCACGTGCGACCGACCGCCACGAAGGCGAGGCCACCCGCGGCCAGCGTCGCCAGCACGACGGGTGCGTACAACCGGCGCGGTGTCACAGGAGCCGGTCTGCGTCGAAGCACGTGGTGTCGCCCGTGTGGCACGCACCACCGGTCTGGTCGACCGTGACGAGCAGCGTGTCGCCGTCGCAGTCGAGGCGCACCTCGCGGACGACCTGGACGTGGCCGGACGTCTCGCCCTTGACCCAGTACTCCTGACGGCTGCGACTCCAGTAGGTGCCGCGCCCCGTCGTGAGCGTGCGGTGCAGCGCCTCGTCGTCCATCCAGCCGACCATCAGGACGTCACGGGTGGTCGCGTCCTGGACGACGGCGGGCACGAGACCGTCGGCATCGCGCTTGAGGCGCGCGGCGACGGCAGGGTCGAGGGAGGTCACGGCACCCAGTGTCTCAGGCGCGGTCACGCCGGCTCGCCTGCCCGCGATGTCAGGGACGCCTGGGCGACCCAGCTGCCGTGCAGACGTCCGTAGACGCCGCCCGCGTCGACGAGCTGGGCGTGCGAGCCGTCCTCGACGAGCCGGCCGGCGTCGAAGACCAGGATGCGGTCGGCGTTCTCGGCGGTCGACAGGCGATGGGCGATCGTGACGCTCGACCGTCCCTCGAGCAGCTTGTCGAGGGCGCGGGTCGCACGGAGCTCGGTCTGCGGGTCGACCGCGCTGGTGGCCTCGTCGAGCACGATGAGGTCGGGGTCGGCGAGGGCCGAGCGCACGAGGGCCACGAGCTGCCGCTCCCCCGCCGACAGCGACTCCCCGCGCTGACCGACCTGCGTGTCGAGGCCGTGCGGCAGGCTCGCAAACCAGTCGTCGAGCTCGAGATCGGCCACGGCCCCGAGCAGACGCTCGTCCGTCGCGTCCTGACGCCCGTAGAGCAGGTTGTCGCGCAGCGTCGCGTCGAACAGGAAGCCCTCCTGGGGCACCATCAGCACGTGCCGCCGCAGGTCGGCGAACGCGACCGTCGAGATGTCGACCGCCTCGCAGGGATCGGTGCCGAGGCGGACCGAGCCGGACGTCGGGTCCATCAGCCGGGTGAGCAGCTTGGCGAACGTCGTCTTGCCCGAGCCCGTCTCGCCCACGACGGCGATGCGCTGACGCGGTGCCAGCACGACGTCGACGTCCTTGAGCACCGCTGGGCCGCCCGGGTAGGCGAACGTCACCGCGTCGAAGCGTGCGCCGAGCGAGCCTGGCGGCAGCGACACCCCCGCCGCACCCGGGTCGACGACGTCGGCCGGGGTGTCGAGCAGGTCGATGACCCTGCGCCACGACGCGATGGCGTTCTGCGCGTCGGTCAGCACCTGCGTCGCGGTCTGCACCGGGCCGACGAACAGGCCTACCAGGAACGCGAAGGCGATCACGGTGCCCATCGACAGGTCGCCGGCGACGCCGAGGACCACGCCGAACGCCAGCACCGCCCCGTTGGCCAGACCGCCGGCTACGCCCGACGACGCGAACGTGACGGCGACGAGCTTCTGCGCCGACACGTTGGCGTCGAGGTTGTTCTTGATGCCGTCGTCGACGCGCTGCTGCGTGCGTCCCTCGATCGCGTAGGCCCGCACGACGGACGCTCCGACGACCGGCTCGGCGATGACGGCGATCATCTCGCCCACCGTGCGGCGGACGATGTCGTAGGCGTCGCTGAGTCGCTGGGCGAACCACTTCAGGCTGATGGCCAGCGGCAGGAAGCACACGATGACGACGATCGTCAGCTGCCAGGAGTAGTACGCCATGATGATCGTCGCGACGACGATCTGGCCGAGGCTCACCACGATCTGGATGCCCGTGAACTGCAGGAACTGCGACACCTGGTCGATGTCGGACGTCACCCGCGACACCAGCACGCCGCGTCGCTCGGAGTTCTGCGTCAGCATCGACAGGTCGTGCACGTGGCGGAAGGCATCGACGCGCATCTGCGCCAGGCCGGTCTCGCTGGCCTTGAACAGGCGGATGCGCATCCAGTAGGCGATGCCTCCGGTGGCCAGGATCAGCACCGATGCGATCACGAGGAAGCTCATGACGTCGCTCAGGCGCGCATCGCCGCCGTCGCCCAGCCCGGCGTCGACGGTGCGCTGGATCAGCACCGGCACGACCGAGCCGCCGACGGTGCTCAGCACCGCGAGCACGATCGTCAGGCCGAGGCCCTGCTTGATGGCCGGCGACAGGGCCAGGCCGCGGCGGATGATCTGCGTGCCCGACTGGCGGCTCTGCTCGATCTCCGGGAGGTCGTTGTCGGTGGTGGTGGTCATGACATCTCCTCCCGGGCCTGGTCGTACGCGTTGACGAGGTTGCGGTAGTCGTCGGATCCCTCGACCAGCTGGTCGTGGGTGCCGCGCGCCGCGATGGCCCCCTCGTCGAGGAAGACCACCTCGTCGGCGAGGGCGATCGTGGCCTTGCGATAGGCCACGACCAGCACCGTCGGACCGTCGCCGTCGGCCGTGCTGGCCGCCAACGCCTTCAGGATGCGCTGCTCGACCTCGGGGTCGACCGCACTGGTGGCGTCGTCCATCACGAGCAGGCGCGGCCGACGCACCAGAGCGCGGGCCAGCGACAGCCGCTGACGCTGACCGCCCGACAGCGTCGTGCCGCGCTCGCCCAGCTCGGAGTCGAGCCCGCGCGGCAGGGACGCCACGAAGCCGTCAGCCTGGACGGTGCGCAGCGCGTCCCACACCTCGTCGTCGGAGAAGTCGCCGCCGAGCGTCACGTTGGCGCGCACGCTGTCGTCGAACAGGAAGGTCCCCTGGGGAACGACCGCGATCGCCGCGGCGAGCTCGTCGTGCGTCAGGTCGCGGATGTCGGTGCCGTCCACCGCGATCGTGCCGCCCTGCGGGTCGACCAGACGAGTCAGCAGCGAGGTGAGGGTGCTCTTGCCGCTGCCCGTCGCGCCGACCACCGCGACGACCTGGCCGGGCTGCACGGCGAGATCGATGTGGCGCAGCACGTCACGGTCGGCGTCGGCGAACCTGAACGTCACGTCGTGCACGTCGAGCGCCACGGCCCCCGCTCCGGGCAGCGTGTGCGAGCCGTACGGCATCGAGCCGCGCTCGGCGAGCACCGCCTCGACGCGCTCCCAGCTGACGACGCTGCGCGGGAGCTCGCCGAGCACCCATCCGATCGCCCGGACGGGGAACGCCACGACCGTGAACAGGTAGGCCACCGAGACGACGTCGCCGGGGTCGGCCGCGCCGCTGGCGACCCGGCCCACGCCCAGCACGATGACGGCGAGGATGCCGAGGTTGGGCAGCGCTTCGAGCAGCGGGTCGAAGATGCTGCGGATGCGCCCGACCGCGATGTTCGCGTCGCGCAGCTCGTGCGAGACGTCGCGGAAGCGGTCGGTCTCGTCGGCCTCGCGGCCCAGCGACTTGACGACCAAGGCCCCGTCGAACGACTCGTGCGCGACGGCGCTGACCGATCCGCGCAGCGACTGGGCGTGCGCGACCTTGGGCGAGAGCCAGCGCTGGTAGAAGACGTTGACGACGAACAAAGCCGGGAAGACGACCAGACCGACGAGCGTCAGCACGAGGTCGGCCCGCACCATCTCGACGATCGCGGCCACCAGCATCGCGATGACGCCGATCGCCATCGGCAACGGCATGAAGACCGCCCACGCACCCTCGACGTCCGCATTGGCGTTGGACAGCAGCTGGCCCGTCGGGTGGCGGTGGTGCCACGACATCGGCAGCGTCAGGTACTGGCGGGTGACCCTGCGCCGGTACTCGGCCACCAGACGGTAGTAGACGATGCCGCCGATCAACCGGCGCGCCACGATGCCGAGCGCCCGCAGGATCGCGACGGCCATGAACAGCGCGATCGCGGCGACGAGCGCACCCTCGGTGACGTCGCCGCGCTCGAACGACGGACGGATGACGTGGTCGGTGGCCCACCCCAGCACGCGGGCGTCCGCCACCGTCATGAAGCCGAACAGCACACTGCCGACGACCGACACCCAGAACAGGAACCTCTGCTCCTTGATGCCGCGTCCGAGCAGGCTGAAGCCCCGCCTCGTGATGCGGTCGGTACGGGCGTCGCCCAGGTCAGCGGACACGATGTCCAGAAGCTCGCAAGGTCTCTTTCACCTGTCCGATGGTCATGTCGCCGAAGTGGAAGACACTCGCGGCGAGCACTGCGTCGGCGCCGGCATCGACGGCCTGTGCGAAGTGCTCGAGCCGTCCGGCGCCACCGCTCGCGATGAGCGGCACCTGTGTAACGTCACGGACCGCCCGAATCATTTCCAGGTCGAAGCCGTCGCGGGTGCCGTCGGCGTCCATCGAGTTGAGCAGGATCTCGCCGGCGCCCAGCTCGGTGGCCCGTCGGGCCCACTCGACCGCGTCGATGCCGGCCGACGTGCGTCCGCCGTGGGTGGTGACCTCGAAGCCGCTGGGCTGTGCCCCGGGGCCGGACGTCGGGGCACGCCGTGCGTCGACGCTGAGCACGAGCACCTGGTTGCCGAACCGGTGCGCGATCTCGGCGATGACCTCGGGACGGGCGATCGCAGCGGTGTTGATGCCGACCTTGTCGGCGCCGGCGCGCAGCAGCCGGTCGACGTCGTCGACCGTGCGCACGCCGCCGCCCACCGTCAGCGGGATGAACACCTGGTCGGCGGTGCGGCCGACGACGTCGAAGGTCGTGCTACGGCTGTCGGACGAGGCCGTGATGTCGAGGAACGTGAGCTCGTCGGCGCCCTCGGCGTCGTAGACCGTCGCCATCTCGACCGGGTCACCGGCATCACGCAGATCGACGAAGTTGACGCCCTTGACGACGCGCCCCTGGTCGACGTCCAGGCACGGGATGACACGGACGGCGAGGCTCACCGGACGAGCCTACCGTCAGGCCTCGCTCCCCCACCGATGCGGTGGATCGTCCGGTCGTACGCGGTGGATACGCCACCGTTCGAGAGCGTTTCCGCGCTCATTCGGTGGCACTTTCACCGCGCGTCGACCTTCGGTGGCGCATCCACCGCCGGGGCGGGAAGATCAGGACTCGAGCGACCGGCGGAAGAGGACTCCCTCGCCGCCGGCGAACGAGACGCCGTGGATCGACGGCGCCCTCGAGACCTCGACGAAGCCGAGTTCGGTGTGCAGCCGGATGGATGCGACGTTGTCCGCGGCGGCGAAGTACCAGGCACTGTCGGAGCGCTGCGCGATCCAGTCGAGCCGTGCGGTCGTCAACGAAGCGCCCAGCCCCTGCCGACGGTGATGCGGCAGCACCGTGACGCCCGTCAGGAACCAGCCTGCCGGGGCGTGGTCGACCGCGTGCTCGTCCAGGTGGTGTGCCTGCCCGAACGCGGCGATCTCACCGGCGACCTCGGCCACCAGCAGCAGCCGCTCCCCGCGCAACGCCTTGTCGATCAGGCCTGTCCAGTCGTCGCGCGTCCGGACGACCACCGTCATGTCGAAGGCGAGAAGACCGTCGACGTCGTCGCGCGTCGCGGGACGGATGACGACACCCACGCTCAGACCTCGGCGACGGTCGCCAACGCCTCAGGCAGGGTGAACGCGCCGGCGTACAGTGCCTTGCCGACGATGGCGCCCTCGACGCCGACCGACGTCAGGGTCGCGATGTCGCGCAGGTCCTGCAGGCTGGAGACGCCGCCGGAGGCCACGACGGGCTTGTCGGTGTGCTCGCAGACACGACGCAGCAGCTCGAGGTTGGGCCCCGTGAGCGTGCCGTCCTTGGCGACGTCGGTGACGACGTAGCGGGCGCAGCCGTCGCGCTCGAGACGGGCCAGCACCTCGAAGAGGTCGCCGCCCTCCTCGGTCCAGCCGCGGGCGGCCAGCGTCGTGCCCCGCACGTCGAGGCCGACGGCGATCTGGTCACCGTGCTGCGACACGACCTTGGCGCACCACTCGGGGTTCTCGAGAGCGGCGGTGCCGAGGTTGACGCGCGTGCAGCCCGTGGCCAGCGCGGCCTCGAGCGAGGCGTCGTCGCGGATGCCGCCCGACAGCTCGACCTTGACGTCGAGACGTCCGACCACCTCGGCCAGCAGCTCGCGGTTGGAGCCCTTGCCGAAGGCCGCGTCGAGGTCGACGAGGTGGATCCACTCCGCGCCGTCGGTCTGCCACTGCAGAGCCGCGTCGAGGGGGGAACCATAGGACGTCTCGCTGCCTAGTGCGCCCTGGACGAGGCGCACGGCCTGTCCGTCGGCGACGTCGACAGCGGGGAGGAGTTCGAGGGTCACGCCCGTGATGCTATCCGCCGATGCGGGCTCGACCGGTGGCCGGTCTGCGCCATGGTGTCGATTGGATGAAGACACGGTGTCCCCGCTGCTGCGCGGGTTACGGTTCGGTGCTTCCTCATCGATCCCTAGGAGTTCCTTCCATGCGCACCAGCTCCCGCGTCGCCGCGACGCTCCTGACCACCGCCCTCGCCGTCGCCGGCACGGCCACCGCAGCCTCGGCCGAGACCGACACCATTAAGGACAAGGCCAGCGACGTGCTCAGCTTCGCCGACCAGACCACCGAC
>JBEVGQ010000396.1:0-7978 GCA_040511655.1 Aeromicrobium sp.
TACGACCCGCAGACCGAGGTCGACTGGGAGACGCCCCTCGACCCGTCCCACTACGGACTCAATCCCGAGTGGTCGACGCTCTACGGAACTCCCCTGTGGGACGAGATGACCGAGGAGCAGCGGGTCCTCCTCACCCGCCACGAGGTCGGCTCGATCATGAGCACCGGCATCTGGTTCGAGATGATCCTCCAGCAGATGCTGCTGCGCGAGCAGTACACCGCCGACGTCACGAACTCGTCCTTCCAGTTCGCGCTCACCGAGATCGCCGACGAGTGCCGCCACTCGCTGATGTTCGCCCGCGCCTGCCAGGCCATGGACGTGCCGCACTACACCCCGGCCCGCCCGATCGTCGAGGCAGCGCGCGCCCTCAAGTCCTTCGCCGCCAACGAGGTGGCCTACGGTTCGATCCTGGTGGCCGAGGAGATCCTCGACGTCATGCAGCGCGACTGGATGCGCGGCGAGGACGTGCTGCCCATCGTGCGCACGACCAGCAAGATCCACGTGGTCGAGGAGGCGCGGCACATGAAGTTCGCGCGTCACGAGATCCGCGAGCACCTGGAGGGCGTCAGCGACCTGCGTCGGCGCCAGAGCGCGTGGGTCATCTCCAGCGCCGCGCTCATCATCGTCCGCAGCATGGTCAACCACGACGTGTACGCGGCCGCCGGTCTCGACCGCAAGCGAGCCGTCGCCGCCGCCAAGGCCAACGAGCACCACCACAACCTGATGCGCCTCAGCTGCGTCCACCTCATGGACTTCCTGTCCGAGGCCGGCCTGCTCACACCTGCCGCGATGCGTCGCTACCGCGCCGCCCACATGCTCTGAGCACGGCCCACCCCGAACGGACGCCCCCATGACCTACGTCGTCACCCAGGCCTGCTGCGCCGATGCCTCCTGCATGTCGGTGTGCCCGGTCAACTGCATCCACCCCGCCCCCGGCGAGCCCGACTTCGGGCACACCGAGATGGTCTATGTCGACCCCAAGAGCTGCATCGACTGCGGCGCCTGCGCCGACGCGTGCCCCGTCTCGGCGATCAAGCCGCTCGAGCTGCTGACGGGTGACGAGCAGGTCTTCGGCGACATCAACGCCGCCTTCTACGACGACCGGACGCTCGACGCGACCTGGTCGGCTCCGACGTTCCCCGTGGTGGAGGAGCCGCGCGAGCGGCCCCTGCGGATCGCGATCGTCGGCACGGGCCCTGCTGCCTCGTACACCGCCCGTGAGCTGCTGACGACGTCGTCGGCCCACGTCTCGATGATCGACCGCCTGCCTGTCGCGGGCGGTCTGGTGCGTGCCGGCGTCGCCCCCGACCACCCCGACACCAAGCGCCTCGCCGAGATGTTCGGCTGGACGTACGACCACCCGCGCACCCGCATGTTCCTCAACGTCGAGGTCGGGCGCGACGTCGACCACGACGACCTGCTCGCGCACCACGACGCCGTCGTCTACGCCGTCGGCGCGCGCCTCGACCGCCCCCTCGGCGTGCCGGGCGAGCACCTGCCGGGCGTGCACGGATCGCCCGAGGTCGTCGGCTGGTACAACAGCCATACCGACGTCGCTCCCGCCGCCGTCGACGTGTCGACCGACCGTGTCGTCGTGGTGGGCAACGGCAACGTCGCCCTCGACATCGCGCGCATCCTGCTGGGCGACGTCGAGGCGCTCGGCCGCACCGACATCGCCGACCACGCCCTCGCGGCACTGCGCGACGCCCCCGTGCGCGAGGTCGTCGTGGTGGGCCGCCGCGGCCCCGACCAGGCGGCGTTCACGCGGCCCGAGCTGCTGATGATGCCGCGCGGCATCGACGTCGTGATCGAGGCCGACGGCCAGGTCGCCGACGAGATCGCCGCCGCGGCACCGGGGTCGAAGGCGGCGCTGCTCGGCTCGCTGCCGTTGGTGGACGTCGACTGGTCGGCACCGCCGCCGCAGGGGCGCCGGCTCGTGCTGTCGTTCCATCGCACGATCGACGAGGTCACGGGAGCCGAGCGGGTCGAGGGCGTGCGGCTCGGGCGAGCCGGCAGCGACCGCCGGGTCGACGTCCGCACGGGGCTCGTCGTGCGGTCGACCGGCCACCGCGGGTCACCCGTCGCGGGCCTGCCGTTCGACGACCTGACGTCCACCGTGCCGCACCAGGCCGGCCGGGTCGTCGACCCCGCCACCGGCGATCCGGTGCCCGGCGCGTACGTCGTGGGATGGATCAAGCGCGGGGCGTACGGCGGCATCGGCACCAACCGCACCGATGCGCAGGAGACCGTCTCGACGCTGCTGCAGGACGCCCGCGACCACCGCCTGCCCGAGCCGCAGCACACCGCCACGCGGTCGTTCGCGCGGATGCTGCGTTCGCGCGGGCTCGACGTCGTCAGCCGCCGCCGCATGAAGAAGATCGACTCGCTCGAGCGCGCCCGCGGCCTCGCCGCCGGACGTCCGCGGGTCAAGTTTGCCACGATCGACGAGATGCTCGAGGGACGCCGCTGAGCGCACCGTAGGCTCGGCGGCATGGCCACAGTCATCCTGGTGCGGCACGGCCGCACCACCGCCAACGCCACGGGCGTCCTCGCCGGACGCACCGCGGGCGTCAAGCTCGACGAGACCGGTCGCCGGCAGGCCGATCGCACGGGCGAGCGCCTGGCGGTCGTGCCGATCGCGGGGCTGGTGTCGAGCCCGCTCGAGCGGTGCCGACAGACGTCCCGCGCGATCCTGGCGCACCAGGACGGCTCGCCCGCCACGACCGTCGACAAGGGCATCACCGAGTGTGACTACGGCGACTGGCAGGGGCGCAAGCTCGCCGACCTCGCCGGCGAGGACCTCTGGAAGGTCGTCCAGACGCAACCGTCCGCCGCGGTGTTCCCCGGCGGCGAGTCGATGCAGGCCATGCAGGCCCGGGCGGTCGCGGCGATCCGTCGCCACGACGCCGCCTTCGAGGCCGAGCACGGCCCCGGCGCGGTGTGGGTCGCGGTCAGCCACGGCGACGTCATCAAGTCGATCCTCGCCGACGCACTGGGCATGCACCTCGACCTCTTCCAGCGCATCGGCGTCAACCCCGCCTCGGTGTCGATCGTGCGCTACGGGGCGAGTCGTCCCGACGTGGTCTCGACCAACACCGATGCCGGCGACCTGTCGTGGCTGCGCGCCGCACCGGCCGCGGGCGACGCCCAGGTCGGCGGCGGAGCCGGCCACGAGGCAACCACGCCTGACGCTCCTGGCGTGCGCGACTAGGGTGGATGCCATGCCACCGATCGTCCACGGATTCGACTGGCCCGACCGCGTGGTCGTCGGCACCGTCGGCCAGCCCGGGGCTCGCACCTTCTACCTCCAGGCCCAGCAGGGCTCGCGCCTGGTCAGCGTCTCGCTCGAGAAGGAGCAGGCCGTCGCCCTCGCCGAGCGCATCGAGGAGGTGCTCGACGAGCTGATGGGCGAAGAGGGCAATCCTTACAGCGTCCCCGCCCTGACGCCCGAGGGCCTGGTCGACAACGATCCTCTCGCGCAGCCCGTCGAGGAGGAGTTCCGTGCCGGGGCGATGAGCCTGGGCTGGGACCCTCAGACGCTGCAGATCGTCATCGACGCCTACCCGATCCTGGTCGTCGACGTCGACGACCTCGAGTCGGGCCAGGAGGTCGAGATCGAGATCGAGCCCGAAGAGGTGCTGCGCGTCCGCATCCCCGTGGGCACGGCGCGGGCCTTCGCCAAGCGCACGCGCGAGGTCGCCGGCGCCGGACGACCGCTCTGCGTGCTGTGCGGCGTGCCGATGGACGGTGACGACCACGTGTGCGAGCTCCCCGAAGGGTTCCGGTGACGGTCGAGGCCGATCTCGCCGACGGCGACATCGAGCTCGAGGGGCGCCTCATGTCGGCGTCCAACGCGACGTTCGTCGGCACGATCGGCGACGTGCAGATCGTCTACAAGCCCGTCGCCGGCGAGCAGCCGCTGTGGGACTTCCCCGACGGACAGCTCGCCCACCGCGAGATCGCCGCCTACCTGGTCTCGGAGACCTTGGGGTGGGACGTCGTGCCGCCCACCTGGCTGCGCGACGGGCCGCTCGGCCCGGGCATGGTGCAGCTGTGGCAGGAGGTCGACCCGGCCCAGGACGCCGTCGACCTGGTGGCCTCATCCGAGGTGCCCGAGCGCGGATGGCGCCACGTCTTCGACGGCTACGACGCCCACGACCGTCCGGTGTCGCTGATCCACGAGGACTCATCCGAGCTGCGCCGCATGGCCGTCTTCGACGTCATCACCAACAATGCCGACCGCAAGGGCGGTCACGTGCTCGAGATGACCGGCGGCCACCGCTTCGGCATCGACCACGGTCTCACCTTCCACGCCGAGCACAAGCTCCGCACCGTGCTGTGGGGATGGGTCGGCGAGCCGCTCGACCCGTCCGAGGTCGACGGCGTCGAGCGCGTGCGTGCGGCCCTGGCCGACGACCTCGGCGCGTCCCTGGCCCCGCTGCTGACCGGTCGCGAGCTCCACGCGCTCGCCGCGCGGTGCGACCGCCTGCTGGCGTCCGGACAGTTCCCGCGGCCACGGGGCGAGATGCCCGCGATCCCCTGGCCGCCGTTCTGATGGCCGCCGACACGCTGCTCGTGGGCTGCGGCGACCTGGGGGCCGACATCGGCCTGCGGCTCGCCGCCCTCGGCCACGACGTCGTCGCGATCCGCCGTCGCGCCGAGCTGGTCCCCGCTCCCCTGCACGGGCTGTCGGCCGACCTCACGCGCGACCGGCCCGTGCTGCCGCCACTCGACCTGACCCACCTGGTCGTCGCCCTGACGGCCCGTCCGCGCAGCGAGGAGTCGTACCGGGCCACGTACGTCGACGGCATGGCTCGCGCCCTCGACGCGCTCGATGCAGCAGGCCAGGTGCCCCGGCGCGCCGTGCTGATCTCGTCCACCGCGGTGCTCGGCGACGCCGAGCCCGGCGAGCTGCTCGACGAGTCGAGCCCGTGCCGCCCGACCGACGGCCCGGGCCGGATGCTGCTCGAGGCCGAGCGACTGTTCGCCGCACGGGTGCCGGGCGGCACGGTGCTGCGCCTGTCGGGTCTCTACGGACACGGCGAGCCGCGGCTCGTCGGCCAGGTGCGTCGCGGCGAGGTCACCGACCCGCACCGCTGGACCAACCGCATCCACCGCGACGACGCGGCGGCCGCGGCCGTCCACCTGCTCACCCGGGCCGAGGCACCGTCGGGGCTCTACCTCGGCACCGACGACGAACCGTCGCTGCTCGGCGACGTGGCGGCCTTCGTGGCGGCCCGTCTCGGCGCCGACGCATCGCCCCCGGCCGACCCGGCGCAGGGACACGGCAAGCGGCTCGACAACGGCCTGCTGCGCGCCAGCGGGTGGGTGCCGCAGTACCCGACGTACCGCGAGGGCTACGGCTCGCAACTCTGAACGGTGTCCGGTTCGCCACACCCCCGACCGGGAATGGGCCCAGCGTCCCGGCGTTGACCTGAGAGGCGCGCGTCCACCGACGGCGCCTCAGCAACGTTCAGGAGAAGTCATGTCAGATGTGTTCGAGCCGATCAAGGTCGGTACCTGGGATCTCCCGCATCGCTTCGTGATGGCGCCCCTCACCCGCAACCGCGCCGGCGAGAAGCAGGTGCCGCGCGACATCGCCGTCACCTACTACGGCCAGCGGGCCGGTGCCGGCCTCATCATCACCGAGGGCACCCAGCCCAGCGCCGTCGGCCAGGGCTACCTGAACACCCCGGGCATCCATTCCCCCGAGCAGATCGAGGGCTGGCGGGCCGTCGCCGACGCGGTGCACGCCCGCGACGGACGCATCGTCGTCCAGCTCATGCACGTCGGGCGCATCGCGCACCCCGACAACAAGCACGGGCTCGAGACCGTCGCGCCCAGCGCCATCCAGCTCGAGGGCCAGATCGTCACCGCCGACGGCCGGCTCGACCACGCCGTGCCGCGCGCGCTGGACACCGACGAGATCCCCGGCATCGTCGACGAGTTCGTGCACGCGTCGCGCAGCGCGATCGAGGCCGGCCTGGACGGCGTCGAGCTGCACGCCGCCAACGGCTACCTGCTGCACCAGTTCCTCGGCCCGAAGTCGAACGTCCGCACCGACCAGTACGGCGGTTCGCCCGAGAACCGTGCGCGTCTCGTGCTCGAGGTCGCCCGGGCCGTCTCCGAGGCGATCGGTGCCGACAAGGTCGGCATCCGCATCTCGCCCGCCCACAACGTGCAGGGTGTCGTCGAGGAGGACGCCGCCGACGTGGCCGCGACCTACGGGCACCTGGTCGACGGCCTCGCGCCGCTCGGCCTGGCCTACCTCAGCGTGCTGGCCGATCCGACCACCGAGCTGTTCGCCGACCTGCGAACCCGCTTCGGCGGCATCGTCATCGCCAACTCCGGGTTCGCCAGCATCACGACGCTCGACGAGGTGAAGCAGATCGTCGACGGCGGGCTCGCCGACCTCGTCGCCGTCGGACGCGAGTACATCGCCAACCCCGATCTCGAGGTCCGCTGGCGCACGGGTGCAGAGCTCAACGAGCCGAACCCGAAGACGTTCTACGGCGGCGGGGCCGAGGGCTACACCGACTACCCGACGCTCGACGACGCATCGAGGTAGGCGCCGTCCGTGGGCGCGGCCGCATGGGGCCGCCCCCACGGGGTACCTGCGGACCATGAAGCTGTCACGAGGGATCGTCGCCGTCGGAATCGCCAAGAAGGTCTACACCGAGGCGCGCAAGCCCGAGAACCAGGCGCGCATCAAGTCGGCGGTCCAGAAGGTCCGTGACCGCCGCCGCTGAGCCGCGCGGCTCACGCCACCGCGAGACCCGACGCCGGGTCGGCCAGCAGGTCGAGCAGGATGTCCTGCACGACGGCCAGCACGTCCGCCTCGGGGGCGACGCAGGCGGCGAACCCCGCCAGGTAGAGCAGGTTCTTGAAGAACAGCACGAGGTCCTTCGGCATCCGGAAGCCGTGGCGCGCCAGCACCTGCAGCAACCGTCCGAGCGTGATGCCCAGCTGGTCGAACGTGACGTCGCCGTGAGCCCGCGCCGCGAGGACGTCGAGCTCGTCCTGCAGCTCTCGCACCAGCGGCTCGATGGTCGCGTCACGGTCGATCGCGCCGAACGACTGCATGGCCTCGATCTGACCCCGTGCGTCGCCGCTCGCCCAGGCGCCCAGGTACTGCACGAGCCCCGCCCGCTGCGCGGCTGTCGGCCGGCCGGCGATGCCGAAGTCGACGAGCGAGAACGTCCCGGTCGCCGGATCGACCAGCACGCTGCCGGCGTGCAGGTCGCCGTGGAAGACCCCGTGCTTGAGCGTCGCCTCGACGACGCCACGGATGCCGGTGCGCAGCAGCAGGTCGTCGTCGAGCTCGGCCGTCGGGTCGAGACGTGCGTAGGAGACGCCGGGCAGCAGCTCCATCACGAGCACGTGCTCGGTGACCATGCCGGGGACGGGCCGTGGGGCGACCATCGCGTCCGCTCCCATGGCCTCGAGCACCGCGCTGGAGTCGACCAGGTTCGCGGCCTTGAGCCGGAAGTCGAGCTCTTCGAGCGCGAGCTGCGCGAACAGCTCGACGAATCCCGTCAGGTTGGCCGACCGTGCGCCCGCGTTGACCTTCTCCGCCGCGGCGGCACCCAGCGCGAGCGTCTCGATGTCCGTGCGGAAGCGTCGGCGCAGGCCCGGACGGAGCACCTTCACGACGACGTCGGTGCCGTCGGTCAGACGTCCGCGGTGGACCTGGCCGATCGAGCCCGCGGCGAGCGGCTCGTCGTCGAGCCAGGCGAGACGGTCGCGCTCGGGGCCGAGCTCGCGCGCGATGACCTGCTGAGCCACTCCCGGCTCGAGCGCGGGCGCCTCGTCGCGACACCACGCGAACGCCTCGACCCACTCGTCGGGCACGAGGCCGTCGCCGGTCGCGATGAACTGCCCGAGCTTCACGTAGGCCGGACCGCCGGCGCGCACGAGCTGCTCGGCGCCGCGGACGGAGCCGAGGCCCGCGCGCCGCGGGCCGACGGGCAGCCCGAAC
>JBEVGQ010000397.1:0-5962 GCA_040511655.1 Aeromicrobium sp.
GCCGAGGGCGCCATGAAGGGCTTCCTGGTCTACACCGAGGACGAGATCGTCTCGGCCGACATCGTGACCGACCCGTCGTCGTGCATCTTCGACTCGGGCCTCACCAAGGTCATCGGCGACCAGGTCAAGGTCGTCGGCTGGTACGACAACGAGTGGGGCTACTCCAACCGCCTCGCCGACCTCGTCGTCCACGTCGGCTCCACCCTCTGACGTGCAGACTGTCTCAGATCTCGGAGACCTCCGCGGCGAGCGCGTCCTCGTCCGCAGCGATCTCAACGTGCCGCTCGACGGCACGAAGATCACGGACGACGGTCGCGTGCGCGCCAGCGTCCCGACCATCAAGCGACTGGCCGACGCCGGTGCCCGTGTGCTCGTGACGGCGCACCTCGGCCGTCCCGACGGCGTGCCCAACCCCGACTACTCGCTCGAGCCGGTCGCCGAGCGGCTCGCTGAGCTGCTCGGCACGCCCGTGTTGTTCGCGGGCGACACCGTCGGCCCCGAGGCGCACCGCATCAGCGCTGCGCTGCAGGACGGGCAGGTCGCGGTGCTGCAGAACGTGCGATACAACGAGGGCGAGACCAGCAAGGACGATGCGGTGCGCGGTGCGTTCGCCGACGAGCTCGCTGCTCTGGCCGACGTCTTCGTGTCCGACGGCTTCGGCGTCGTGCACCGCAAGCAGGCCAGCGTGTACGACATCGCGACCCGCCTGCCCGCTGCGGTGGGCGAGCTCGTCGAGGCCGAGGTGACGGTGCTCAAGCGGCTGACCGAGAGCCCCGAGCGTCCGTACACCGTGGTGCTCGGCGGGTCGAAGGTCTCCGACAAGCTGGGGGTCATCGACAACCTGCTGGGCAAGGCCGACAACCTGCTCATCGGCGGCGGCATGGTGTTCACCTTCCTCAAGGCACAGGGCCACGAGGTCGGCAAGTCGCTGCTCGAGGACGACCAGCTCGACATCGCCCGCGGCTACATCGAGCAGGCCGAGGCACAGGGCGTCCGCCTCGTGCTGCCGACCGACATCGTGGTCGCGCCCGAGTTCGCCGACGCAGGCGCCTCGACCGTGGCAGCCGACGCGATGCCGGCCGACCAGCTCGGCCTCGACATCGGTCCTGACTCGGCGGCGGCGTTCGCCGAGATCATCCGCGGCTCCAAGACCGTCTTCTGGAACGGCCCGATGGGCGTGTTCGAGATGCCGAGCTTCGCCGAAGGCACACGCTCGGTGGCGCAGGCGCTCACCGAGGTCGACGGGCTGTCGGTCGTCGGCGGGGGAGACTCCGCTGCTGCGGTTCGTCAGCTGGGCTTCGACGACGACCAGTTCGGCCACATCTCGACCGGCGGCGGCGCGTCGCTGGAGTACCTCGAGGGCAAGACGCTCCCGGGTCTGTCCATTCTGGAAGGCAACTGATCCATGCCCCGCAAGCCCTTGATGGCCGGCAACTGGAAGTCCAACCTCAACCACCAAGAGGCCGTGGTCCTCGTCCAGAAGCTCGCGTGGACGCTGCAGGACAAGAAGCACGACTTCGAGCGTGCCGAGGTCGTCGTCATCCCGCCGTTCACCGACATCCGCAGCGTGCAGACGCTGGTCGACGGTGACCACCTGGCCATCGGCTACGGCGCGCAGGACGTCTCCGAGCACGACGGCGGCGCCTACACGGGCGAGATCTCCGCGGCCATGCTGGCCAAGCTCGGGTGCTCGTATGTCGTCGTCGGCCACTCCGAGCGTCGTGAGCACCACAGCGAGTCCGACGCTGTCGTGAACGTCAAGGCCACCAAGGCTCTCGCGGCGGGTATCAGCCCGATCGTGTGCGTCGGTGAGGGTCTCGAGGTGCGACAGGCCGGCAACCACGTCGACTACACGCTGGCGCAGGTCGACGGTTCGCTCGCCGGGTTGACGGCCGAGCAGCTGGCCGACGTCGTCATCGCCTACGAGCCGGTCTGGGCCATCGGCACCGGCGAGGTCGCGACTCCCGAGGACGCGCAGGAGGTCTGCGCCGCCATCCGCGGGCGTGTCGAGGAGACCTGGTCGTCAGAGGTCGCCTCGGCATTGCGTATCCTTTACGGCGGGTCGGTGAAAGCGGCGAACATCGCCGCCATCATGGCGAAGTCGGACGTCGACGGAGCCCTGGTCGGCGGTGCAAGCCTCCAGCCGGAGGAGTTCGCCGGAATCGCCCGCTTCTACGCCATGCCGGACCTGTCCGGCGCCTGACGAACGAAGGCTCGTTGTGATTCTGATTTTCTCGGTCATCCTCGCGATCAGCAGTGTGCTGATGATCGTGCTGGTTCTCATGCACAAGGGCCGCGGGGGCGGCATGTCTGACATGTTCGGTGGCGGCGTGTCCAGCTCCCTCGGCGGCTCTTCCGTCGCCGAGCGCAACCTCGACCGCATCACGGTCGGGACCGCAGTCGTCTGGGTCGTGTGCATCGTGGCACTCGGCCTGCTCCTGAAGGTGAGTAACTAGTGGCAGCAGGTGCTATCCGGGGCAGCCGTATCGGCTCCGGTCCCATGGGCGAGGCCGAGCGTGGCGAAGCGGCTCCCCGCCAGTTCGTGACGTTCTTCTGCATCAACAACCACACGACCGAGCTGCAGTTCGCGATCGAGGCGGAGGTTCCCGAGTCGTGGGACTGCCCGCGGTGCGGCATGCCGGCCAGCGTCGACTCCGACAACCGTCCGACGGCCAAGAAGATCGAGCCGTACAAGACGCATCTCGCCTACGTCAAGGAGCGTCGCTCCGAGACCGAGGCCGACGAGATCCTCAAGGAAGCCGTCGAGTCGCTGCGCAGCAAGCGCAAGTCCGGCGAGATCATCTTCTAGACCTTCGTCGCCGGTTGAGCTGCCACGTCAGGGACGGTTCTCCCTGCCGGCGTGGTAAACCGTCGGGAACGTCAGGGGAGGCGGCTGGCGGCGGCCTCGTCGAGCAGCCACACGGTCTCGTCGGTGCCGCGGGCGCCGCGTGCCGGGGTGTCGTCGAGCGTGCCGTCGCCCAGGGCGCGAGCCACGGCCTCGGCCTTGCCGTCGCCCGACACGAGGAGCCACACGCTGCGGGCGTGGTTGATCGACGGCAGCGTCAGCGAGATGCGCTCGGGCGGCGGCTTGGGGGACCCCTCGACACCGACGACGCGACGTTCGGTCTCGTGCAGCTGCGCGAAGCCCGGGAACAGCGATGCGATGTGTCCATCGGGCCCGACCCCGAGCAGCACGAGGTCGAAGGGCTCGTCAGGCAGGACGGACGCGTGGGCGTCGGCCGCCGCGCCGATGCTGGGGAAGCCCTCGTCGGCAGCGGGCATCGTGTGCAGGCATGCTGCGGGCACTCCCAGGCGCGTCAGGAACGCGTCGCGGGCCTGCTGGTCGTTGCGGTCGGCGTGGCCGGCGGGGACGAAGCGCTCGTCGCCCCAGTAGACGTCGACATCGGTCCAGTCGACGTCGCCGGGCTGGATGCGCTCGTACGCCGCGATCGCGATGGTGCCACCCGTGAGCACGATGGACGGGGTGCGACCGGACTGCTGTACCTGGGCCAGACGGTCGACGATGCGCTGGGCGATGGCGCCTGCGAGGGAATCGGCGTCGGGCCAGACCTCGGTCGAGCTCATGCGTCGTCCTTCAGCATGTGAGCGATGGTCTCGCGGTAGACCTCGTCGGCGTCGAGTCGGCGGAGGTCCTCGGCGAGCAGCTCGGCGAGCGATCTGGCGCCCAGGGGCACCTCGCGCGGCGAGGAGCCGGGCACGCTGAAGTGGCACGAGCCCGAGTCGATGCGCTCGATCACGACGTCGCCGACGGATGTGTTGAGCACGACGGACGCGATCTGGGCGGAGTCGCTGCGGCGCGTCGTGATGTCGACGCCGAGACGGCTCTCGAGCCAGGCGACCAGCAGCGTCGCCGCGGGATTGCCCGACCCGGCCACGACGGTGCCGCCGGTGACGGTGCCGGGCGACTGGTCGAGGGCGGCCGCGAGCAGCGCACGCCATGGCGTCAGACGCGTCCACGACAGGTCGGTGTCGCCGGGGGAGTACGACCGTGCGACGGACTTGAGTGCGCGGACGGGCGACGGTGTCGCCTCTGCATCGGTGAGGCGCCGGCGGGCCAGCTGCCCGATGGCGTCGGACGACGGATCGGCGGGGGGCTTGCCGGGCCACCACACGACGACGGGGGAGTCGGGCAGCAGCAGCGGCAGCACGACCGACTCGGCGTGCCGGGTCAGCTCACCGGAGATGCGCAGCAGGATCGACTCGCCCGACGAGCTCTCGCCGACACGCACCTTGGCATTGAGCTGAGCCGCACCGCGGCCGTCGCCGAGGATCACGCCGATGACGCGTGACGGATGCTCACGCGACAGGGTCGTGGCGGTGCGCAGTGCCTCGCCGACGTTCTCGTCGTCGGTGACGACCAGCAGCGTCAGCACCATGTCCATCGCCGGGCTGCCGGCGGCGGACCGGGCCTTGACCAGGGCACGCGCGATGCGGGCCGAGTTGGTCTTCTCGAGTGCGATCTCCATGGCTACGGACGCCTCCAGGTTCGGCCGTCACGGGCCATCATCTCGTCGGCCGAGGCGGGGCCCCACGTGCCGGACGGGTACGTGTCGATGGTGTCGCAGGTCTTCCAGTGAGCGATGACCGGATCGAGGATCTTCCAGGCCAGCTCGACCTCCTCGTGCTGCGGGAACAGCGGCGGGTCGCCCAGCAGGACGTCGAGGATCAGGCGCTCGTACGCCTCGGGACTGCTCTCGACGAACGCCCCGCCGTAGGCGAAGTCCATGTTGACGTCGCGGATCTCCATCGTGGTGCCGGGCACCTTGGCGCCGAATCGCAGCGTCACGCCCTCGTCGGGCTGGATGCGCATGACCAGGGCGTTCTGGCCGAGCTCCTCGATGTCGTTCTTGCTGAACGGCTGGTGCGGGGCGCGCTTGAAGATCACGGCCACCTCGGTGACCCTGCGCCCGAGACGCTTGCCCGTGCGCAGGTAGAACGGCACGCCCGCCCAGCGCCGGGTCGACACGTCGATGCGGATGGCGGCGTACGTCTCGGCGCGGGAGCCGTCGGGGACGCCGTCCTCCTCGAGGTAGCCACGCACCTTCTCGCCGCCGGCCCAGCCGGCGAGGTACTGCGCCTGAGCGGTGTGCAGGTCCATGCGCGCCGGGGGCCGAGCGTTGGCCAGGATCTTCTGCTTCTCGAGGCGCAGGGACGACGCGTTGAACGAGACGGGCTCCTCCATCGCGATGAGCGCCATCAGCTGCAGCAGGTGGTTCTGGATGACGTCGCGGGCCGCCCCGATGCCGTCGTAGTAACCGGCACGCGAGCCGATGCCGATGTCCTCGGCCATCGTGATCTGCACGTGGTCGACGTAGTGGTTGTTCCAGATCGGCTCGAACATCCCGTTGGCGAAGCGGAACGCGAGGATGTTCTGGACGGTCTCCTTGCCGAGGTAGTGGTCGATGCGGAACACCGACTCGCTCGCGAAGACGTCGGCGACGATGCGGTTGAGCTCTTCGGCGGACGCGAGATCGTGGCCGAAGGGCTTCTCGATGACGACGCGTCGCCAACCCTTCGACGACTCGGCCAGACCGTGCTTCTTGATCTGCGAGACCACGACGGGGAACAGGCCGGGCGGGATCGACAGGTAGAAGGCGTGGTTTCCGCCCGTGCCCTGCTGTTCGTCGAGCTCGGCCATGGTGTCGGCCAGGCGCTCCCAGGCGTCGTCGTCGTCGAACTCGCCGGGAACGAACCGGATGCCGGCGGCGAGCTGCTTCCAGACGGTCTCGCTCCACGGGGTGCGGGCGCCGTCCTTGGCCGCCTGCTTGATGACCTTGGCGAACGACTCGGTGCCGAAGTCCTGCCGGGCGAACCCGACCAGCGCGAAGCCCGGCGGCAGCAGCCCTCGGTTGGCGAGGTCGTAGACCGCCGGGATGAGCTTCTTCTTGGCCAGGTCGCCCGTGACGCCGAACATGATGAGGCTGCACGGCCCGGCGATGCG
>JBEVGQ010000398.1:0-4186 GCA_040511655.1 Aeromicrobium sp.
CCTGGCGCACGACGTTGAGGTACGTGTCCAGGCTGGGGGCGACGGTACGTTCTTCGAGATCAGGATCGAGGATGATCATGACTTCGTACGGGCGCAGTGACATTCAGTCTCCTTCGGACTAAACGGCTACGGGTTCTCCGTAGCAGGAGTGGTTGCCGAACAGCAACCGCGCAAGTCTACGGGACTGCCGCCGTCCGAGGGAAATCGCGCATCGATCGAATGATCTCTCTGCGTATGCGGCGTTGGGGCGACCGGAGCGCAGAAAGATCCGTCACCCCGTGGACGAAACTTTCTGCGTTGTCGCTGCTGGGGCTACCGCAACGCCGAAAGATCGGTCCCCTGGTGGGCGATCTAGGGTGGCGGGATGCAGCTTGAGATCGCGATCACGCACCTGGTGGTCTCGCCGGTGCGTCGCATGGACGGTCGCCCCCGCGACGGGATGACCCCCTACGACGGCGACGAGACGCCGTCGTCGGTGCGGGTGCGGGCGCACAAGGGCTTGGTCGGCGACCGCTACTTCAACACCAGGTTCACCTACGCGTCGGTCACGATCATCGCGGCCGAGAAGATCGAGCAGCTCGAGGCACAGGTGGCCGGCGACGGTCTGTTCCCGGCCGACAACATCCCGTTCGACCCCGTGCTCGCCCGCCGCAACATCGTCACGCGCGGTCTCGACGTCGACGCCCTCGTGCGGTGCACGTTCACCCTCGACGGCGGCCACGGCCCGATCCGCTTCCGGTCGATCACCCCGGCCAATCCGTGCGCGTGGATGAACGAGGTCTTCGCCCCGGGCTCGCACCAGGCGCTCCGCGGGCACGCCGGCATCCGCTGCGAGCCCCTCGACGACGGACAGCTGTCGATCGGCCCGGCGATCGTCACGGACGTCGCGCCGATCCCGCAGGACGAGCTGACCCGCCAGGTACGACGGGCACCTACGAGCTGACGGTCGGGTCCTCGGGCCAGGCGTGCTTCGGGTAGCGGCCACGCAGCTCCGACCTGACCTGCTGATACGGCCCGGCCCAGAACGACTCGAGATCGGCCGTCACGGCCGCGGGCCGACGGGCCGGCGTCAGCAGGTGCAGCAGCAGCGGCACGCGGCCGCCGGCGAGCCTGGGGGTCGCCGACCAGCCGAAGGCGTCCTGCAGCTTGAGCGACAGGACGGGCTGCTCGGTGCCCGTCGGCCCGTACTCGACCCGCACCGCCGCACCCGTCGGCACCGTCACGCGCTCGGGCGCCAGCTCGTCGAGCCGGCCCGCCGCCGGCCACGGCAGCAGACGGCGCAGCGCACTCAGCACGTCGATGCGCGCGAGGTCGGCGCCCAGCCAGGCGTCGATGCCCGCGAGCAGCGGCTCGTCGGCGACGTCGGGCCACGGGTCGCCGAGCGCGTGGTGCAAGAACGCCATGCGCCGGCGCAGCGCGGTGGCCGCCTCGGTCCAGGGCAGCAGGTCGAGACCTTCGCGCGCCAACGCATCGGCCACCGCTGCCCTGACGGCCTCGGGCGACGGATCCGCCAGCCTGACGGCCGACAGCTCGATGGCACCCAGGCGCGTCACGCGGCGTGCGGCGACGCGGCCGCGCGCCCACGTCACCTCGTCGACCTCGTGCCACGCGCCCGACGCCGCGTCGAGGGCGATGTCCTCGTCGATGGGAGCGGCCGAGCGGATCGTCGCGTCCCGCGCACCCGGACGTCGTTCGGCGTCGGCGATCGCGATCCACGGCACCTCCGCCAGCGACGGGTCGGCGGCGCGGAACGACGCGCCCGTGCCCGACACCATGAGATAGGACGTGCCGCCCGGACGGCGACGCGCGATGCGGCCCGGATGGGCGAGGGCGACGACCGTGCCGACCGCGAGGTCGTCGGTCAGGTCCGTGCGGGGCGTCTTCGACGGCAGCAGGCTCTCGAGCCTCGACACAGCGTCCGACCACGAGCGGTGAGCCGGCCCGCCGCGGCGCGCCGCGCGCAGGGCCGCCACGAGATCGCCTCCCGGCGCGCGGACGTCGTCGTCGAGCAGGGCGACGACCTCAGCGGCCCGGCGTGCTCCGACAGCTTCGGCGCCGTCGAGCAGGGCACGCGCCAGTCGGGGGTCGGCCGGGACCTGGGCCATGGCCCGTCCGCGCGCCGTGATCGCACCGGCCGGGTCGATGGCTCCGAGCTCCGTCAGGGTCTGCCGGGCGGTCTCGAAGGCCAGCGGCGGTGGGCGGTCGAGCAGCGCGAGCCCGGAGCCGTCGGCCTCGCCCCAGGCCGCGAGCTCGAGACAGAAGCCGGTCAGGTCAGCGACCGCGATCTCGGGCGCTGGGTGCGCTGCGAGATGGCCGTGGTCGGCACGCGACCAGCAACGGTGCACCGCGCCGGGTCCTTCACGTCCGGCCCGGCCTGCCCGCTGCTCGGCCGCCGCACGGCTCAGCCGCACCGTCACCAGCGACGGCAGGCCACGCACCTGATCGGTGCGGGGCTCGCGCGACAGGCCCGCGTCGACCACGATGCGCACGCCTGGCACCGTCAGCGACGACTCCGCGACGGCGGTCGACACGACGACCCGCCGCCGCGGCCCGCGCGCGAGGGCGAGGTCCTGCTCGCGAGGTGGCAGACGCCCGTGGAGCGCGAGCACGTCGACGTCCGGCAGGCCCGACAGCCGCCTCACGATGCCGTCGACCTCGCCCACCCCTGGCACGAACACCAACGCATCTCCGGCATCGGCGGCCACGGCCCGGCGCACCGTCGCCGCGACGTGGTCGAGGAACCGCGGCGGAACTCCGCGCTCGTCCGTCGGCAGCACCCCGGGCGGGAGCGGCGACCAGTGCTGCGTCACGGGGTGCAGCGCACCGGGCACGTCGACGACGGGGGCAGCGAGCACGGCGGCCAGCCGCTCGGCCTCGACCGTCGCCGACATCGCGACGAGCAGCAGGTCGTCGCGCACCGTCGCGCGCACGTCGACCAGGAACGCGAGCACCAGGTCGGCATCGAGCTGGCGCTCGTGCACCTCGTCGAGGACGACCGCGGCGACCCCGGGCAGCTCGGGGTCGCGCTGGAGCCGGCGCAGCAGGACGCCCGTCGTCACGAACTCGATGCGCGTGGCCGCGGTGACGGCTCGGTCGCCGCGGACGGTGTGGCCGACGGTCTCGCCGACCCGCTCACCCAGCAGGCCCGCGAGCCGCCGCGCCGCCGCTCGTGCTGCGATACGGCGTGGTTGGGTCACCACGATCCGTCCGCCCGTGGCCAGCGCGGCCACCGCCGGCGGCACCAGCGTGGTCTTGCCGGTGCCCGGAGGCGCCTGCACCACTGCGACTCCGTGAGCACGCAACGCCGCCGTCAGCGCCGTCAGCCCGCCGACGACCGGGAGGTCGGGCGGGCTGTCGAGCAGACGCTGGATCCCGGTCGCCGGGGGCACGGTGGTCAGAGGTCGGCCGAGACCTTCCAGAGGTCGACGCCGTCGGCGGTGCCCGCGAACTCGTCGATCGCCGCGAGCTCGTCATCGGTGAACTCGGTCTGCTTCGCCGCCGCGAGGTTCTCGTCGAGCTGCTCGACCGACGAAGCACCGATCAGGGCCGACGTGACCCCGCCGGGTCGCAGGATCCAGGAGATCGCGAGCTGCGCGAGAGACTGGCCGCGCTGCTGCGCGATCTCGGCCAGCCCCTTCAGGCGGTCGATGTTCTCGTCGGTCAGCACCGACTCGTCGAAGCTGCCGCGGTCGCCCTTGCGCTCGACGGGCTCGTCGCCGAGATAGCGATCGGTCAGCAGCCCCTGCGCCAGCGGCGAGAAACCGATCGCACCGAGGCCGTGCTCGTCGAGCACCGTCAGGAGTCCGCCCTCGACCCAGCGGTTGAGCATCGAGTACGACGGCTGGTGGATGATCAGCGGCGTGCCGAGGTCGCGGGCGATCGCGACGGCCTCGGCCGTCTTCTGCGGGGAGTACGACGAGATGCCCGCGTAGAGCGCCTTGCCCTGGCCCACCGCGGTGTCGAGGGCCGTGATGGTCTCCTCCAGCGGCGTGTGCGGATCGACGCGGTGCGAGTAGAAGATGTCGACGTAGTCGACGCTCATCCGCTCGAGCGAGGCGTCGAGGCTCGACAGCAGGTACTTGCGCGAGCCGAGCTTGCCGTACGGGCCGGGCCACATGTCCCATCCGGCCTTGCTCGACAGGATCAGCTCGTCGCGGTACGGCTTGAAGTCGGTGCGCATCATGCG
>JBEVGQ010000399.1:0-3030 GCA_040511655.1 Aeromicrobium sp.
GTGTCAACGACCGCGTCACGGCCCTCGGCGGTCAGCAGATCAGCCTGCAGGGCCTCTCCGGTGCGTACGACGAGATCTTCCTGCCGCTGCACGGCGCCCACCAGGCGCACAACGCCGCGTACGCGCTGGCCGCCGTCGAGGCGTTCACCGGCAGCAAGCAGCTCGACCCCGACCTCGTCCGCGGCGCCTTCGCGCAGGTCACGTCGCCCGGCCGGCTCGAGGTCGTCCGGCGCAGCCCCACGGTGCTGCTCGACGCGGCGCACAACCCGCACGGTGCCGAGGCCACGATCCAGGCCGTGCAGGACGCCTTCTCGTTCAGCCCCCTGATCGGCGTCGTCGGCGTCATGGCCGACAAGGACGTCGAGGAGATGCTGCGCATCTTCGAGCCCGTCATGGCCGAGATCGTCATCACCCAGAACAGCACCGACCGGGCCATGCCCGCCGGCGAGCTGGCCGAGATCGCCGGCGACATCTTCGGCGACGAGCGCGTCGTGCTGGTGCCGCGGCTCGACGACGCGCTCGAGCGGGCCGTCGCGATGGCCGACGGCGGCGAGGGCGGCGACGACGCGATCGGCAGCGGTGGCGTGCTGGTCACCGGATCGGTCGTCACGGTCGGTGAGGCGCGGGTGCTGCTGGGCGGGACCGTCGCATGAGCGGGCCCGCATGAGGGGCATGTGCGCGGCGATGCTCACGCTGCAGGCCATCATCCTCGGCCTGTCCGTACCGGTGCTGATCTCCGTCGAGGACGTCGACAAGACACTGGCGCTGACCGTGGGTCTCGGGCTGGCCGTGCTGTGCGTCCTGGTCGCCGGCTCGCTGCGCCGCCCCCAGGCCTACTGGATCGGACACGCGATCCAGGTCGCCACGATCGCCCTGGGCCTGCTCGCGCCCGCGATGTTCTTCGTCGGTGCGATGTTCGCGGCGCTGTGGTTCGGCGCCTTCTTCCTGGGGCGCCGCATCGAGGCCGACAAGGCCCGGTGGGCCCGCGAGGCTGCCGAGGCCGAGCAGGCCGGCACCGACGACCTCTGATCCGTCGCTCGCGAGGGGTGTCACCGGCAGCCCCCGGCGGTAGTGTCGGTCGCATGGTCAGGGTGCTGGCGGTCGCCGACGAGGAGGTCGCCGCGATGCCCTCACGGGCGCGCGACCTGCAGGTCGACCTGGTGCTCGCCGCAGGCGACCTCCCGTGGGGCTACCTCGAGACGCTCGTCGACCTGACCGGTGCGCCCGCGGCCTTCGTGCCGGGCAACCACGACCCACGCATCTCGCGGACGTCCAGGGGCCCGCGAGGCTTCGTCGGCGTCGACGAGCACGCTGTCACCGTCGGAGGTCTGCGCATCGCAGGTCTCGGGGGCTGCGTCCGCTACAACGGAGGCGACCACCAGTACACGCAGAGGCAGTACGACCGCCGGGCGCGGACGCTGTTGAAGCGGGCCGGCGACGAGCCCGTCGACGTCCTGCTCACTCACGCCCCACCGCTGGGCCTCGGCGACGACGACGATCCCAGCCACCTGGGCATCTCGGCCCTGCACGGCGTCCTCGAGAGCCTGCGGCCGACCTGGCACCTGCATGGGCACATCCACCCGTTCGGGATGCACAAGGCCGACCGTCACGTCGGCCCCACCACCGTCCGCAACGTCATCCCGTGGCAGGTCATCGACATCGAGCCTCGAGCATCCGTCGTGCCCGCGACCGCGCAGAGGAAGGTCTGACATGGTCAGCAGCTCGGGTTCGCCTCGTGTCGACGCCGAGAGCGACTTCATGAAGGCCAGGCGGCACCAGGTGCTGTCAGCGCTGGCGGCTCGTCTGAGCGGCGACACCGAGGACGTCGTGCAGTCGATGTCGTTCGACGAGGTCGTCGACGCCCTCGGCCGACGCGGCGAGCACTACGTCGGCACCAAGGTCATCCCGCTCGACGCCATCGTGGGCTCGGTCGACAAGGTGCGCGACTTCGACCGCCGGTTCAGGCCCACCTCGGCCGTCAGCCGGCAGCGGTGGGAGCGGCTCGCCCGCGCCAGCCGCACCGGCGAGGTCATCCCGCCGATCGACGTCTACCAGATCGGCGACTACTACTTCGTGCGCGACGGGCACCACCGCGTCTCGGTGGCCCGCAGCCTGCGGGTGACCCTCATCGAGGCGCGGGTGACGGCCATCGAGACCTTCCTCGCGCCCGTCGGCATCGAGGCGCGTGCCGCGCTCGAGCTCAAGTTCTGGCGTCGGCTGATGCTGCAGCGCGTGCCATTCACGGGCGAGGCGCGGGCCGCGGTGGCCGTCGACGAGCCGTCGATGTACGGCGAGATCGCCGAGGCGGCCGAGGCTTGGGCGGCGCGCACGATGCACGCCGAGGGGGCCTACATGGACCGCGAGACCATGGCGGCGCGCTGGTACGCCGAGGAGTTCCGCCCGGTGGTCGACATGATCGAGGAGGCCGGCGTCCGCGGCGACGACGAGCGTCCCGCCGAGGCGTACGTGCGGGTCGCCTGCGAGCGCTACCGGCTGATCCGCGAGCATGAGTGGAACGCCGAGGTGCTCGAAGCCGTCAAGAAGGGCAAGAAGAAGCTCTGACCCAGAAATGCGGAGAAGCGGACCGAATCCTGGTGAGGATGTGGTCCGCTTCTCCGCATTTCTGGGCTGGGCTCTACAGGCCGACGGTCAGGTTCTCGCCGGTGGACGGGTCGAACAGGTGCATCTGGTCGGTGTCGATGAACAGCGTCGTGTCGCTGTCCTCCGCGGCGCTGCTGGAGGCGTCGAGCGACACCACGAGCTGCGTGCGCAGGGAGTCGCTGTCGGACTCGCGAGCCAGCTCCTTGAGCTGGTCCTGCACCTTGGCCTCGGCCTCGTACGGCACGTACGCGTACTGCTGGTCGCCGAGCCACTCGCGGACGTCGATGTGCGCCGCGAACGTGCGCGAGGTGTCGAGCTTGCCCTCCTCGATGACCGAGACGTCCTCGAAGTGCTCGGGGCGGATGCCGGCCATCAACAGTCCCTTGCCCTCGGTCTTGGCGGCCTTGTCGGCGGCCAGGGGGAACGTCC
>JBEVGQ010000400.1:0-3239 GCA_040511655.1 Aeromicrobium sp.
CTGATAGCGCTCGCAACGTCGCGCCGATGAGGTGGCTCTTGCCCGACTCATTTGCACCGACGACTGCCGTCACCTCGGGATCGATCTCGATCTCAACGAACGGGAACCATCCGACGCCCTCAATTACTTCCCAGGCGTACTCCGTGGTCCTCGTTGCCTTAGCCTCTTGATCAAAGTTGAAGGAGCGATAGAAGCGAACGAGCACTCGAGTCAGCAGCATTTGGTCTCCGGACCTTAGATTCGTCCCAATGGTAATGGTCGGTGTCCACAGATCTCCGTGTGGAGAGCAAACAAGCTCGTCGTCCCCGTTCGTCATTCTGGGCGAAGTGACGCACCATAGACGGCTCGGCCCACAGACGGGACCCACCGCAGGCGGCAACGACGAAAAGCCCCTCAACCCGCCGGCGCCTCCCACAGCTCGATCGCGTTGCCCTCGGGGTCGTGGACGCGCGCGAAGCGACCGGTTTCGGGGGAGTCCCACTCGTCCTTGGTGATGACGTCGACGCCGGCGGCGCGCAGGGACGCCAGCAGGTCGTCGAGCTCGCTGACCCGCAGGTTGAGCATGAACTGCTTGCCCTCGTGCCAGTAGTCGGTGTCGGCGCCGAAGGGCGCGAACACGATCGGGCCGCCCTGCACCTGCCACGACCACTCGTCGGCCTCGTCGGTGCCGGGTGCCGCACAGCCCGCGCCCACGCCCAGGTGCTCGCGGTACCAGGCGCTGAGCGCGTCCGGGTCGCTCGACCTGAAGAAGATCCCGCCCACTCCGAGCACCGGCACGATCGTTCTCCTTCGTCGAGGACCTCCATGCTAAGCCTCCGCGGGACCGGTTGTTAGGCTCGAATGCAGTCGATCGGAAGGCATCACCGTGAGTCAGTCCGCATTCCCGCGGAACAAGTACGTCGCCATCGCCATGACCGTCCTGGTCGTGGCGGGTGTGATCGCCGTGGCGGTCCTCCGCCTGGGCGGCGACGATGCCGAGCCCCGATCCGCCGCGACGCAGAGCACCACGACGGCGACGCCGACACCGGAGCCGACGCCCGAGGAGACGTCGTCCTCTCCGACGCCCAGCCCCACCCCGACGCCCACCTCGACAGCGTCGTGCGAGGGCCCCGACACGCTCTACAACGAGGACGGCACCGAGCAGGACTCGTTGCTGCCCGATTGCGGCATCGCACCCGTCACCGAGCCCGAGCAGCAGAAGTCGGGCCTGAGCCTGGCCTGCGGCGGCTCGTACCCCGTCATCCTCTACAAGACGACGACGGCGGACGCCAAGACCTCGATCTGCGGCCGCGACAGCTCGGGCGCCGACTTCCGGTTCGTGACGCAGGCCAAGGGCGGGCCCGTCGTCGACCTCAAGGGCACGTACGAGTCGCAGCTCGACGCCTTCGTGGCCAAGGACGGCTCGACGACCTACTCGGTCCAGGCGTACGACGGCACCCTGCTCGTCGACAAGGGCGGGCGCACGACCAAGCAGAAGTCGTCCGACTGGGTCTCGCTCGACAACGAGCCCGACAGCGACTGATCCGGCAGGCGGACGGCAGGTGTCGCCCGCGGCTCGATGGGTACCCCCACGTGGTTCCCCATCGAAAGGCACACCGTGGACCTCGGCATCTCAGGACGCACCGCACTCGTTACCGGAGGCGACTCCGGCATAGGCTGGCACACCGCCCGTCTCCTGCTCGAGGAGGGCGCGACCGTCGTGCTGTCCGACCGTGATCAGGAGTCGCTCGACGAGGCCGCGACGAAGCTGAAGGCGCCGAAGAAGCGCCTGCACGCGATCGCCGCCGACGTCGACTCGATCGAGTCGATCCTCGGGCTTCGCGACGCCGTGGCCGAGGCCGTCGGCGACATCGACATCCTCGTGCAGTCGGCCGGCGTGACGGGCGCGCAGGGACTCTTCCACGAGATCGACGACGCCGGCTGGGTCGACACCTTGACGACCGACCTGCTCGCGCCGGTGCGGCTGACCCGGGCGTTCCTGCCGGCGCTGCGCTCGGGCGGCTGGGGCCGCATCGTCTACCTGGCGTCCGAGGACGCCGTGCAGCCGTACGACGACGAGCTGCCCTACTGCGCGGCCAAGGCAGGCGTGCTGGCCTTCGCCAAGGGGCTGTCGCGCACCTACGCGAGTGAGGGCCTGCTCGTGAACTGCGTGTCGCCGGCCTTCATCTCGACGCCGATGACCGACGCGATGATGGAGAAGCGCGCCAAGGAGCTGGGCACCGACACCGAGCAGGCCATCGAGAGCTTCCTCGACGAGGAGCGTCCGTACATGGAGCTGGGACGGCGGGGCGAGCCCGAGGAGGTCGCCTCCGTCGTGGCGTTCCTGTGCTCCGACCGCGCCAGCTTCGTCAACGGCTCCAACTACCGGGTCGACTCCGGCTCCGTGGCCACGATCTGAGCCGGGCATGACCGCGCCCGCCGTCCATCACGTCGACCACGGCGGCGACGGAACCGTCGTGGTGCTGCTGCACGCGTTCCCGCTCGACTCTGGCATCTTCGACGACCTCGTGCCGCTGCTGACCGGCACGGCCCGGGTCGTGGCGATCGACCTGCCGGGCCTGGGCCGCAGCCCGGTGCCGGAGAGCGAGCCGTCGATGGACGTCGTCGCGCTGGGCGTGCTGGGCGTGCTGGACGGTCTGGGGATCGAGCAGGCCGTCGTGCTGGGCATCTCGACGGGCGGCTACGCAGCGCTGCAGCTGGCGTCGCGGGCTCCGGAGCGGATGGCGGCTCTGGTGCTCGGCAGCACGACCGCGCGGCGCATCGAGCCCGACGTCCCCGACGAGCGGAGGCAGGTCGCCGACGAGGTCGAGGCGTCGCGCTCGACCGAGCCGGTGGCCGACAGTGCCGACGAGGGCCTGGGTGAGACGGCCCACCGCGAGAGGCCCGAGCTGGTCGATCGGCTGCGTCGCACGATCGCCGCGGCCGACCCGGACGGAGTCGCGTGGATGGCGCGCGCGATCGCGAGCCGGGCCGACACCACCGCCGTGCTGCGCGGCCTCGACCGTCCCGTGCTGCTGCTGTTCGGCGACGAGGACGAGGCGACGCCGCCTGCGCGCGGTGAGGAGATGCTGCTCGACCGCGGCGAGCACCCCACGCGCCTCGTCGTCCTGCCCGCGACGGGTCACCTGACGGTGCTGGAGGCCCCGCACCATGTCGCCGACGTCGTCGCCCACCGGGTGCGCGACCACGCCAGACGGCTGGACGGCGGCAGATAACGTCGTCGAAAGACGTGGGGCTCG
>JBEVGQ010000401.1:0-6790 GCA_040511655.1 Aeromicrobium sp.
CTGCCGAGGCTTCTCGCCACGGCGCTCCATGTCGAGGTCGACCTCGGCGAACACCGCGCGGGTGCGGGCGGCCTCCGCCTGGTAGAGCGCGATGACGTCCTCGATCGGCAGAGCCGATCCCTCCTCCATCTCGCCGTCGGGGTTCTCCTCGCTCCACGGCGCGTCGTCCTCGCCGCCGAACAGGTCGGCGTTGACCCACGACCGCTCGACCCAGCGCAGGTGGTTCAGCACGTTGGCCGGGCTCATCAGGGGCGAGGTCGCGATGGGTGCCGTGCGGGCCAGCTCCTCGGTCAGGCCGCTGACCTTCATGACCGCGGTGTCCTGCACGTAGTGCAGCATCTGCAGCAGCACGCTGCGCTCGTCGAAGGCCTCGGGGACGTCGTCGGTGCGGCTCATGCCGACGACGATGGCACACTGTGTGACGTGAGCGAACCGCTGGTGATGGGCATCGAGTCGTCCTGCGACGAGACCGGTGTCGGCATCGTCCGCGGCACCGAGCTGTTGGCGCACGCCCTCAGCTCGAGCATGGAGCAGCACGTGCGCTTCGGCGGCGTGGTGCCCGAGGTCGCCAGCCGCGCGCACCTCGAGGCGATGGTGCCGACGCTCGAGCAGGCGTACGCCGAGGCGGGCGTCCGCGTGCAGGACGTCGACGCGATCGCGGTGACCAGCGGCCCAGGCCTCACCGGGGCGCTCCTGGTGGGCGTCGCGGCGGCCAAGGCCCTCGCGCTGGCCCACGACAAGCCGCTCTACGGCGTCAACCACCTGGCGGCGCACGTCGCGGTCGACCAGCTCGAGCACGGCCGGTTCGGCGAGCGCGTCGCCGCTCTGCTGGTCAGCGGAGGGCACACCGAGCTGCTGTTGGTCGACGACATCGTCACCGACATCACCCTGCTGGGGCAGACCATCGACGACGCCGCTGGCGAGGCGTTCGACAAGGTCGCCCGGCTGCTCGACCTGCCCTACCCGGGTGGTCCGCACATCGACCGCGTGGCGCGCGACGGTGACCCGTCGGCGATCGCGTTCCCGCGGGGCCTCACGACCGGACGCGACGTCGAGAAGCACCGCTACGACTTCTCGTTCTCGGGCCTCAAGAGCGCGGTGGCCCGGCACGTGCAGCACGAGCAGCGCATGGGACGGACGTTCGACGTCGCCGACGTGGCCGCGTCCTTCCAGGACGCGGTCTGCGACGTGCTGACCAAGAAGGCGATCGCCGCCTGCCGCGAGCACGACGTCGACACGCTGATCATCGGGGGAGGGGTGGCCGCCAACGCGCGGCTGCGGCACTTCGCCGAGGAGCGTGCCGCCAAGGCCGGCATCACGCTGCGCATCCCGCGGCTGGGCCTGTGCACCGACAACGGCGCGATGGTCGCCGCGCTCGGCGCCGAGGTCGTCCGGCGTGGGGTCGCGCCGTCGTCGCTCGACCTGCCGGCCGACTCCGGCCTGCCCGTGACGCAGGTCGTGGCCGCCTAGTCATGGCAGCCGCGCACCACCGATCCCGCACGCGCTCCGCCGCATCGGTCGTCCTCGCCGTGCTCGTCGTCATCGGCGCCGCCGGCTGGTGGACCCGCCTCGCGTCCGAGGGCGACGACGGGGCGGACCGTGCAGCCGGCGCCGGCCGCAGCACGTCCTCGCCGTCCGCCCCGGCGAAGCAGACGGGGTGGGCGCCGACGTCCGCCGAGCGCAAGAAGGCGAAGGCGCTGGCGGACGCCCTGCCGTTGGAGGACCTCGCCGGGCAGCTCATCATCGCCCGCAGCTTCTCGAACGAGCAGTCGCTGGCACTGGTGCGCGACAAGCACTTCGCCGGCGTCATGGTGACGGGCCAGCAGATCCTCGACGTCACCACCGACGACCCGCTCGACGATGTCAAGGCGTTCAACCAGCAGCTCCAGGACGCCGGCGGCGACCGAGGCTTCCCCGTCATGGTGCCGATCGACCAGGAGGGCGGGCTCGTGGCCCGGCTGACCGACCCGCTCACGACGTTCCCGACGTTCATGTCCGCGGGCGCGGCGATCACGGGGCACGGAGACGAGGGTGCTGCCGCCGTGACGGCGGCGACCCGCGCCTCCGGTGCCGAGCTGCGAGCGGCCGGCTACAACACGGTCTTCGCGCCCGACGGTGACATCACGATCGGCCCCGCCGACCCCATCATCGGCAGCCGCTCGGCCGGCTCCGACCCCGGCACGGTCGCGAAGGCGGTCGTCGCGGCGGTCGACGGCTACTCCGAGGCGGGGATGATCTCGGCGGTCAAGCACTTCCCGGGGCACAACGTGTCGACCGACAGCCACACGGGCCTGCCGGTGCTCGACAGCGACCGCAGCCGGCTGCGGTCGCACGACCTCAAGCCGTTCGAGGCCGCCGTCGCCGACTCGGCGCCGGGCATCATGACCGGCCACCTCGACGTGTCCGCGATCGACAAGGGCGTCCCGGCGTCGTTGTCGCGCAAGGTCATCACCAAGGGCCTGCGCGAGAACCTGGGCTTCGACGGACTGGTCATCAGCGACTCGCTCGGCATGGGTGCGGTCATGCAGCGCTATCCCGGCGGCGACTCGACGGTCGAGGCGATCAAGGCCGGCAGCGACCTGGCCCTGATGCCGGCCGACAACGACCAGGCCTACGACGCGGTGCTGACGGCCCTGAAGTCGGGCGAGATCCCCGAGAAGCAGGCGCGCGCCTCGGCGGCACGGACGATCGGATACCTCCTGCACTCCCAGGCCTCGCCCGAGCTGCCGGGCGATCCGGGCAGTCATGCAGAGCAGTCGCAGCAGCTGAGCACGATGGCCGCGACGGTCGTCGCGCATCCGTGCCCCGTCCCGCGCATCACGTCGGTCACGCCGACGGGCTCCTCGGAGGCGGTGGCCGCGTTCCGCACCGCCGCCCAGGAGGCAGGCCTCCCGCTCGGCGGCGGCACGTCCGTCGCGCTGCTGGGGCCCGGTGTCCCGGCCGCGAGCGCGGACGTCGTCGTGTCGACCGACACGCCGTACGGGCTGGCCCGCAGCTCGGGCCCGATCAAGGTCGCCCTGTACGGACGCGACGTGCCGGCGATGCGAGCGCTCATCGACGTCCTGACCGGCAAGGCCAGGGCGCTGGGCCAGCTGCCGGTCGACGTCGGCCTGCCGCCCCCCACCCGCTGCTGACCACTCGCGTCGCCCGTGGGCGGGTTCAGGCGCGTCGGTGCAACCGCACGGAGTCGCCGGGCCGGATCTGCGCCAGCCGGTCGGTGTGGGAGTCGACGACGACAGCGATGACGGGATAGCCACCTGTCACGGGGTGGTCGGGCCCGAAGACGACGGGCTGGCCGGCGCCCGTGACCTGGATGCTGCCGCGCACGACCGGCTCGCTGGGCAGCTCGGCGAGGACGCTGCGATCGAGCTCGGGGCCGTCGAGCCGCAGGCCGATGCGGTCGGAGGCGGCCGAGAGCGTCCAGGCCGTCTCGAGCAGGCGATGGACCGTCTCGGCGGTGAACCAGTCGTCGCGCGGGCCGAGCACGACGTCGACGTCGACGCCGCCCGACCGGATGAGCGGCGGGATGTCGTCGAGGGCGGGGATCGCGCGGCCGGCACCCGTCGTCATCGTCTGGCCGGCGACGAGCGGCGGCGGCCCCAGGCCGCTGAGCGTGTCGGACGAGAGCGATCCCAGCTCGGCGCGTGCGGCGAATCCGCCCGACACGCCGAGGTAGAAGCGCATCCCCGTCGTGGCCGGCTCGACGGCGAGCCGCTGACCCGCCGCGACGGGCACGGCCCGGCCGTGCGGCACCGGCCGTCCGTCGAGCAGCACGGGGCCGACGGCACCGGTCACGGCGATGACGTGCGGCGCACCGGCCAGCAGCGTCAGGCCGCCGTACGTCTCGACCGCCGCGTCGCCGGGCGCATTGCCCAGCAGCGCGTTGACCTGTCTGAGCGCATCGCGATCGAACGCCCCCGACGGGCCGACGCCGAGGTGGCCGTTGCCCGGTCGTCCGCGGTCCTGCAGGCTCGAGCCGAGGCCCGCGTCCTCGACGGCGAAGGTCATCGGGTCGCCTCTGCTCTCACGAAGCGCACCGTCGTCCCCGCGACGAGCAGGGCAGGAGGCTCACGGTCGATGTCCCACATCCGCTGGGTCGTCCGGCCGATGAGCTGCCAGCCTCCTGGCGACTCGCGCGGGTAGACGCCGCTGAACTCTCCTGCGAGCCCGACCGATCCGGCCGGCACGCGGGTGCGCGGCGACGACCGCCGCGGCACGTGGAGCCGCGGGTCGCCGCCGACGAGGTAGGAGAAGCCGGGCGCGAACCCGCCGAACGCGACGGTCCACGCCGTGCCCGTGTGCGCCGCGACGACGCCGGCCTCCGTCAGCCCGGTCAGGTCGGCCACCTCGGCGAGATCGGCTCCGTCGTACGTCACGGGGATCTCGACGACGGTGCCGGGTACGACCGGCGACGTCGACGGATCGGTGCGGTCGATCAGCTCGCGGGACGCTCGCGGGTCGCCGCGCACGAGCACGGTGCGAGCCCCCAGGACGACCTCGGCGTGCTCGCGCAGCGCTCCGAACCAGGTCTGCGCCTCGCGGAGGGTGTCGCACTCGATCAGCACGGCGCGATCGCCGCAGGCAAGGACGTTCATGTCGCGCTCGTCACGGTTGCACCGGCCTGCTCGAGCGCCTCTCGCACAGCGCGCGCCAGCTCGAGCGCGCCGGGGGAGTCGCTGTGGACGCAGATCGAGTCGACCTCGCCCAGCAGCCGCACGGCCTGCACCGCGACCTCGGACGGCTCGGCCAGGACGGCGCCGGGCTCGGTGCGAGGCACGAGCCGTCCGTCCGGCGTGTACGCGCGATCGGCGAACCCCTCGCGGACGGTCGGCAGCCCCGCGTCGTCCGCGAGGTCGAGGACCCGCGACCCCGGCAGGCCGAGCAGCGGCAGCGGACGGGCGAGGACGCGCAGGGCCTCGACGACCGCAGCGGCCTGCTGCTCGTGGTCGACGATCGCGTTGTAGAGGGCACCGTGGGGCTTGACGTACGTGACCTCGCCGCCGACCTCGTGGGCCGCTTCGTCGAGCGCGCGCACCTGACGGACGACCTCGTCCGTCAGGTCGGCAGGGGCCAGGTCGACGAACACGCGTCCGAACCCTTCGCGGTCCCGGTACCCGACCTGGGCGCCGATCGCGACGCCGCGCGCGACCGCGACCTCGCACGTGCGGCGCATCAGGTCGGCGTCGCCGGCGTAGGCGCCGCAGCAGACGTTGGCCGAGGTGACCACGTCGAGCAGGAGCACGTCATGGCCCGACTGCCAGCGCTCCCACGACTCGCCGAGGTCGGCGTTCAGGTCGACACGCATGCGCCCACCCTATGGCGAACGTCAGAGGCGCTCGACGAGGAAGGCCCGACCCTGGCCCCGCACCCGGGTCATGATCACGAGCGCCTTCTGTCGGCCCTTGAGCTTCATGCGGCGCACGACCTCCTCGGGCACGATGTCGACGCCGCGCTTCTTGATGGTCAGCGTGCCGACGTCGCGTGCCTGCAGCGCGGCCTTGAGGGGCTTCTCGCGGAACGGCAGCTCGTCGACGACGCGGAAGCCGCGCGCGAGCGGAGTGCTCTCGGAGCGGTCGGAGCTGACGTAGGCGATGTGCGAGTCGGGCAGCCAGCCGCCGATCGTGGCCGCGAGCCCGCCGACGAGGCCGGCGCGGATGACGGCGTCATCGGGCTCGTAGAGGTAGGCGCCGACGTCCGCGACCGCGGGGGAGTGCTCCTGGCTGACGAGACCGTCGCCGGACGGCAGCACCGTCGCCCGGCGGCTCGTCGACGCGAAGGGGACGCCCCACAGGCACGCCTCGACCAGGTCGCCGCCGTCGCTGACCCACTCGGCCTCGACGCCGTCCGGCACCGCGTCGTGCGCCAGGCCGGGCATGACCTTGGCGACCGCGCGCCCCGCGAGCAGCCGGCGCACCCAGTCCCACGGCGGCTGGAGGTCGGCGGTCGAGAACGTCCGTCCGCGAGCGTCGCGCCGCGCGGGGTCGACGAAGACCACCTCGTCGTCGCCCAGGGCCACCTGCTGGGCGTCGTCGCACAGCACCTCGCCGGGAAGGCCGAGCGCGCGCAGGTTGGCGGCGGCGATCGCCGCGCGGACGGGATCGCGCTCGACGCCTCGCACGGCCAGTCCTGCCCGAGCCATCGCCACGAGGTCGCCGCCGATGCCACAGCCGAGGTCGACCACGGACGTCGCGCCGTTCGACGCCAGCCGCGCCGCCCGGTGGGTCGCGACCCGCATCCGCGTGGACTGCTCGAGCGCGTCGTGGGTGAAGTACAGGTGGGGCGCGTCGTCGCCGAACTTGGCGGCCGCCTTGCCTCGCAGGTGGTTCTGGGTGACGGCAGCGGCGACGAGGTCGGGCGCGTACGTGCGGCGCAGACGGGTGCCGAGCCCCAGGTCGCTCTCGACCCCGGCCCGGGCGGCCACCTCCGACAGCAGCTCCTGCCCCTCGGAGGTGAGCAGCCGGTCGAATGTCGCCAGGTCCATGGGGAGAAGTCTGCCGTGTCGGTCGCAGGACGTTCGCCGTGCGCGAAACCTCTGGCAGTCCCTTGGGTCGAGTGCCAGCCTCGTGCTACGTTTCGTACTGGCACTCTCCCTTCGAGAGTGCTAAAAATCCGGTGAGAACGACCCCCGCGACGGCGTCCTCACCACCGTCCAACGTTCACCCGTTGAAAGGGGAGGTCGACACGTGTCGGTCACCATCAAGCCGCTCGAAGACCGCCTGGTCATCCAGGTCGTCGAAGCAGAGCAGACCACTGCGTCCGGACTCGTCATCCCGGACACCGCCAAGGAGAA
>JBEVGQ010000402.1:0-5671 GCA_040511655.1 Aeromicrobium sp.
CGTCCCTGCACCGACGGGTGCAGGGACGCTCAGGATCGGTCAGGCGCCGAGGGGGATCGAGCCTCCGGGGATGGCGTCGAGCAGTCGCTGCGTGTAGGCCTCGCGCGGGTTGTCGAACACCTCGGAGACCGACGACGACTCGACGACCTTGCCGTTCTGCATGACCAGCACGTTGTCGGCGATCTGCCGCACGACCGCGAGGTCGTGCGTGATGAACAGATAACTGAGACCCAGCTCGGCCTGCAGATCATTGAGCAGCTCGAGGATCTGCGCCTGCACCAGGACGTCGAGGGCCGAGACGGCCTCGTCGCAGATCACGACCTCCGGGTCGAGCGCCAAGGCCCGAGCGATCGCGACGCGCTGGCGCTGACCGCCCGAGAGCTCGCCCGGATAGCGCGACATCACCGTGGTCGGCAGCGAGACCTTGTCGAGCAGGTCGCGCACCTTCGTCTCCCGCTCCTTCTTGGTGCCCACGTCGTGCGTGTTCAACGGCTCCGCGATCGACTGGTAGATCGAGAACAGCGGGTCGAGGGACGCGTACGGGTTCTGGAACACCGGCTGCATCTGACGTCGGAGCCTCAGCCGGTCGGCCTTGCTCTTCAGGTCGCGCAGGTTGGTGCCGTCGAACAGGACGTTGCCCGACGTCGGTGGCAGCAGGTCGAGCACCATGCGGGCGACGGTGGACTTGCCCGAGCCCGACTCCCCCACGATCGCGGTCGTCGTGCCGCGACGCAGACGGAACGAGACGTCGTCGACGGCCGCGAAGTCGACCGACTGCCACGGCTTGGCGCCGCGCAGCTTGAAGATCTTCGTGAGGTTCTCGGCCACGACGATGTCGTCACGTCCCTCGCCGAGCTGGGACTCGTTGTGCGAGACCTCGGCAGCGATCTCGGCAGCCGTCTGCACCGCCTGTTCGCGCACCTCGGCGCGAGCCCGCTGCGACGACAGCCGCTGGGAGGCCAGCGACGGCGCGGACGAGACGAGCCGCTTGGTGTAGGGATGCTGCGGGTTCTGCAGGATGTCGAGCGCCGGCCCGGACTCGACGACGCGACCGCGGTACATCACGACCAGGTGGTCGGCGCGCTCTGCGGCAAGGCCCAGGTCGTGGGTGATCAGCATGACCGCGACGCCCAGCGTGTCGGTCAGCTGGTCGAGGTGGTCGAGGATCTGCTTCTGCACCGTGACGTCGAGGGCCGAGGTCGGCTCGTCGGCGATCAGCAGCTGCGGACGGGCCGCCAGGCCCATCGCGATCAGCGCGCGCTGACGCATGCCGCCGGAGAACTCGTGCGGGTACTGGCGCGCACGCCGCTCGGCGTCCGGCAGCCCGGCTTCCTCGAGCAGCTCGACGACCCGCTTGTCGGCGGCAGCGCCCTTGGCGACGCCGTTGGCGACCAGCGCCTCCTTGATCTGCGTGCCGACCCGCCACAGCGGGTTGAGGTTGGACATCGGATCCTGCGGCACGAGGCCGATCGAGGAGCCACGCAGCGCCATGATCGCGTTCTTGCGAGCGTGAGCGATGTCGGTGCCCTCGAAGAGGATCTCTCCGCCGCTGACGTGCCCGTTGCCGGGCAGCAGGCCGATGACGGCGTGGGCGAGGGTCGACTTGCCCGAGCCGGACTCGCCCACGATGGCGACGGTCTGGCCGGGGTAGATCGTCAGGTTCGCGCCGTCGACGGCGGTCAGCAGCTCCTTGCCGGCCCGGAAGCCGACCGTCAGGTCCTTGACCTGCAGCAGCGGGGTGTTCGCGTTCACGCCGTTCACTTCTTCCTCGCCTTCGGGTCGAGCGCCTCGCGGACGGCCTCACCCAGCAGGATGAAGCCGAGCACGGTGACGGCTAGCGCGGTCGCGGGGACGAACATGACGCGCAGGTTCTGTCCCGACCGCACCTGGTTCTGAGCGGCTGAGATGTCGTTGCCCCACGAAGCGACGTTGGACGGCAGGCCGAGACCGAGGAACGACAGCGACGACTCCGCGACGATGAACACGCCGAGCGAGATCGTCGAGGCCACGATGACCGGTGCCAGCGCGTTGGGCACGATGTGACGGCGCAGGTTCTTCATCTTCGACGCGCCGATCGCCGTGGCGGCGTCGACGAACTCGAGGTTCTTGATCTCCAGCACCGCACCACGCATCTGACGGGTGATCTGGGGCCAGGCGAACAGCGACAACGCCGCGACCACCACGAAGACCGATCCCCAGAAGCCGCGGTTCGGGAAGATGTTGTTGAGCACCGAGATGACCACGATGCAGGCGAGCAGCAGCGGGATCGAGAAGAAGATGTCGCTGAAGCGCGAGACCAACGTGTCGACGATGCCACCGTAGAAGCCCGCGATGGCACCCGTGATGATGCCGAGGATTGCGACGATGATCGTCGTGAGCAGACCGATCGCCACCGAGGCGCGTGCGCCGTAGACGGTTCGCGCCCACACGTCGCCGCCCTGCTCGGTGAAGCCGAACGGGTGGCCCTTGCGGGCGGGCGAGAAGCTGTCCATCAGGCTGGGGGGCCTGTTGGGGTCGGCGTTGGTGAACAGCGACGGGAAGAAGATCATCGTCGCGACGACCAGCAGGATTGCGGTCGACAACCAGAACAACGGCGACGTGCGCAGGCGCTTCCAGGCTTCCTTCCACTGGTTCTCGGGCACCGCGTCGACGTTGACGGCGTCGATGGCGCGCAGGGGGGTCTCGTCGATGGGCGCTACGTAGCGCTCCTGCCCCGGACGGGTCTCAGGCATAACGGATCCTCGGGTCGAGTACGGCATAGATCAGGTCGACGAGCAGGCTCATGAGCACGTAGACCATGACCATGAAGGTCACGATCGCCACGACGGTGGACGTCTCGCCCTTCGCGATCGCGGTGTACGCGGCATTGCCGACGCCGGGGATGTTGAAGATCGTCTCGGTGATGATGGCGCCGGCCATGAGCGAGCCCAGGTTGATGCCGATGTAGGTGACCACCGGCACGAGCGAGTTGCGCAGCACGTGGCGACGCACCACCAAGGCGTTGGACAGGCCCTTGGCGCGGGCGGTGCGGACGTGGTCGGCGCTGAGGTTCTCGGCGACCGAGGTGCGGGTGAGGCGGATCGTGTAGGCGAAGTTGGCGATGGCCAGCACGATGGCCGGCAGGATCAGGTCGCCGACGGTCCAGTCGCCTCCGACGGTCGGCGAGGTCCAGCCCAGCTTGACGCCGAACACCAGCTGCATCACGAAGCCGACCACGAAGATCGGGATCGACAGCAGGAGCAGGGACACGACGAGGACCGACGAGTCGAACCAGCCGTTGCGACGCAGGCCGGCCAGCGTGCCCAGGCCGATGCCGAGGATCGCGTCGATCGCCAGGGCCATGATGGCCAGCACGACCGTGACAGGGAACGTCTGCTTGATGAGGTCGAACACCGGCTGGCCCGCGAAGGTCTCACCGAAGTTCAGGGTGATGGCGTTCTTGGCGAACTGCAGCCACTGGACGAACAACGGGTCGTCGAGGTGGTACTGCGCGGCGAGCGCGTCGCGGACCTCCTGCGAGACGGGCTTGTTGCCGGCGAGGCCGAGAATCGGGTCACCCGGGCGGAGCTTCAGCAGGATGAACAGGATCAGCGTCGCACCGAGGAACACCGGAATGGTCTGCAGCAATCGCTTGCCGACGTACCACCACACGATTGACCTCCTGAGGTCATGGGGGGATTGAAGCCCGCGCGGACTGGGGCCACGGTACTCCCGCGGTCCGAGCAACGCCGGGCCGGAGGACTCCGGCCGCGCGCGGACGAGACGGAGGCAGCCCTCCTGGGGCTACCTCCGTCCGTCACACGCGCTGGACGACTACTTCGTGAGCTTGTAGTAGTCCGGCTTCTGCTGCCAGTTGAACTCGAAGCCCTTGAGGCTCTTCGAGGTGGCTGCCGTGGCGTTCTGGTACCACAGCGGGACCGCAGGGAGATCGGTCAGGAGCAGCGTCTGCGCCTGGCTGATCAGGTCGTAGCGGGCGTCGCCCTCGGCCGAGGATGCCTCAGAGATGAGGTTGTCGAACTTCTTGTTGCTGTAGTCACCGTCGTTCGATCCGGCCTTGGTGGCGTAGATCGGGCCGAGGTAGTTGAGCATCGACGGGTAGTCGGCCTGCCAACCGGTACGGAACGCGGTCTTGATCGTGCGGTCGGTGACCTCCTTGCGGAGCTCGTCGAACGTCGGGTACGCCTTGGGGCTGGAGTCGATGCCCAGCACCGTCGAGATCTGGTTGGTGACCGCCTCGGCGAACTCCTTGTTGCCGGCGCCGTCGCCGTTGAACGCCAGCTGGAAGCTGCCGTCCCACTTCGAGATCTTGTCAGCCTCGGCCCACTTCTTCTTGGCCTCGGCCTCGTTGAACTGCAGCACCTCGTTGCCGGGAACGTCCTTGGTCCAGCCGTCGAGCACCGGGGACGTGAAGTCGGTCGCGGGCGTGCGGGTCTTGTTGAAGATCTTGTCGGTGATCAGCTCGCGGTTGATCGCCATCGAGATGGCGGCGCGGCGCAGCTGGCCCTCCTCGCCCGAGAAGTGCTTGAGGCGCTCAGGGATCGTGAACGACGAGAAGTTGGAGCCTGCCTCGTTGTAGGCCGTGACCTTGCTGTCCTTCTCGAAGGTCTTGAGCGCGCTCGGCGGGACCTGGTCGAGGACGTCGAGGTTGTCGGACTGGACGTCGGTGTACGCCGTGTCGGTGCCGCCACCGGCGTAGAACTTGAAGACCAGCCCCTTGTTCTCGGGCTTGTGCGAGCCCGTGTAGTCGGGGTTGGGCTCCATCGAGATCTGCTTGTTGCGCTCCCAGCCCGACTTGGTCAGCTTGTAGGGCCCGTTGCCGATCGGACGCTCGCCGTACGCCTTGGTGATCTTGCCGCTGGCGTCGTACGCCGCGTCAGGCACCGGGAAGTAGGCCGAGTAGCCGAGGCGCAGCGGGAAGTCCGACTCGGGCTTCTTGAGCTTGATCGTGAACGACGTCGGGTCGATGACCTTCAGGCCCGAGATCTCCTTGGCGTCGTCGACGGTGTTGCCGTTGTCGTCGGTGCCCTCGATCGGGTAGAAGAAGTAGTTGTTGAGCTGCTTGTTGGCCGCGTTGGCGCCGTAGTTCCAGGCCTTGACGAACGACTCGGCGGTCACGTCGGTGCCGTCGGTGAACTTCCAGGGCTTGAGCTTGACAGTCCAGAGCGTCTTGTCGTCGTTGGCCTCGATGGACTCGGCGACCTCGTTGACGGTCGAGCCGTCGGAGTTGTACGCGGTCAGACCGGAGAACAGGTTGTTGAGCGGGTCACCGCCGCCGACCTCGTTGGTCGCGGTGGGGATCAGCGGGTTCTGGGGGTTGGTGCCGTAGACCGTGATGACGTTGTCGCCACTGCCGCCTCCGCTGCCACCCTCGCTGTCGCTGCCGCCGCCGCAGGCTGCCAGGGTGAGGCTGGCGGCGGCGATCATGGCCACTCCCGCAAGGCGTGTTCGCCGGGTGAGTCGCATGTAGTCCTCCTGTGATGAGTCAGGTGCACGCTGGCGCGCGCCCCCTATGACTATCACCGCGCACGGGTCGCCGAACAGCACTCTGAGCCCGCTTAACCAAAGTGACACCAAAAAAGTCAATAGCCCCGCGGTGCCATCCCACATGGTCCAGGAGGTGACGCCGCGTCTCACACATCAAGACGGCCGGCCCGCACCCGAGGGTGCGGAC
>JBEVGQ010000403.1:0-9719 GCA_040511655.1 Aeromicrobium sp.
GACCGACGCCAGCAGCTGGCCGCGCGACGCCGCATCGCGCTGCTGCTGGCCGTCCGCCGCAGCCAGCGGGCGGCGTCCTCTCGCCGCTGGCCCCAGACGTGACGAAGGCCCCTCACCAGGGGGAGGAGCCTTCATGGTTCGTTGCTAGTGCGTCAGGTCGTAGACGCAAGCGTCGAACTTGTCCTTCGGCAGACCCAGTGGGTACTGCACGCCGCAGCGGAGGTTTGCCTCGGTCCAGCTCAGCAGACCCGTGACGGGCTTGGTGATCGGTGCCAGAGGCGTGTCTTTGACACCGTCTTGGACACCGCCGCCCAAAGTCTTCGGCAGGGCCGGTGTGGGCAAGGGCGTCGCGGACGGCTTCGGCGTGGATCCGCCGCCCGAACCGCCAGCGGGGGCGCCGCCGTTGCTGCCGCCGCCGGAGCCCGGGGTCTTGGTCGGGCTCGACGTGGACGGCTTGGCGGACTTCTGCGGCTCCGCGACCTTGCGCTCGGCCTTCTTCTGCGACCTGGCCGCCTTGTCGCGCTGGGCCGGGCTCACCGACTGGTCGTTCGAGCGGGACGTCAGAACGGGCGAGGTCGAGATGCCGTCGGGGGACTTGGTGAAGTCGCCGTTGGCGTAGGCCGCCGAGATCTTGAGCACCAGGTCGACGTAGGCGTCGGAGTTGTTGTAGCGCTTGACGGCCGCTGCGGCGTCGGAGGCCTTCGACATGTCGCCCTCGCCCGCGCACAGGTAGATGCCGGCCGAGGTGGCGGCGTCGTTGATGCTCTGCGGGTTCTTGCTGCCGTCGCCGTCGGAGTCGACGCCGACGGCCTTCCAGGTGCCGGGGATGAACTGCATCGGGCCGACCGCGAGGTCGTAGACCGAGTTCTTGTCGAGCGATCCGCTGTCGGTGTCGCCGATCTTGGCCCGTCCGTCGTTGCCGTCGAGCGGCACGCCGTAGATGCCGGGCTGGGCGATGCCGTCGGTGTCGAGGGAGTTGCCGTTGCTGCGGCCGTGGTTGGACTCGACGCGGCCGATCGCGGCGACGAGCGTCCAGGGCAGGTGGCACGCCTTGTCGGCCTTGCCCAGCAGCGTCTCGGCGCGGCGGTAGGCCGCCAGGGCCGAGGAGGGGATGCCGTTGGTCGACAGCGTCGCGACAGTGCCGGCGGCACCGGCCTTCTGGTCGACGCCGGCGGGCACACCGGCGGGGGCCTGCTGGACGCTGGCCGGCTGCTCGAACGCGGTCGCCGGCACGTCGGGAATGTCGGAGTCGGGGACGCCGTCGGACGCCGTCGCCAGCCCGGAGTTGCCGAGAGCAGCGCCCCAGGCGACCACCAGCACGCCCATCGGGACCAGCGCGCCGGCCTTCTGCCAGCGCGTGAGCTTTCGAGCCGCCATGGTGTCCACCCTCCCAGTTCGACATCGGGTTCATGCCGATTGCGTAAACCGATGTTACCGACGATTAACGTCGGCGGCCACCCCGCCCGTGGCGCACGACACACGACCAACGACTCATCGCCCCTGGAAGTTACGAGCAGGACGCCGCCGTCGGCCGCATTGCGTGACGCGGGACAATGGTGCGGTGACGTCCTCTCCTGCCTCGCAGCACCTCTTCGAGCGCGCCCGCGCCGTCTCGCCCGGCGGGGTCAACTCGCCCGTGCGGGCGTTCCGTGCGGTGGGCGGCACCCCGATCTTCATGGCGTCCGGCGAGGGCGCCTGGCTGACCGACGTCGACGGACGCCGGTACGTCGACCTCGTGGGCTCGTGGGGCCCGATGCTGCTGGGCCACGCCCACCCCGCGGTCATCGCCGCGGTCGGGGCCGCCGCAGCCCGCGGGACGTCGTTCGGCACGCCCAGCGAGCCGGAGGTGCTGCTCGCCGAGGAGATCGTCTCGCGCACGTCCGCCGAGATGGTGCGGATGGTCTCGTCGGGCACCGAGGCGACGATGTCGGCGATCCGTCTGGCCCGCGGGTTCACGGGGCGCGACAAGATCGTGAAGTTCGCCGGCTGCTACCACGGCCACGTCGACGCACTGCTCGCCGAGGCGGGTTCGGGCGTCGTGACCCTCGGCCTGCCCGAGACACCCGGGGTGCCGGCGCACGTCACGGCCGACACGATCGTCCTGCCCTACAACGACCGGGCCGCGGTCGAGGCGGCCTTCGCCGAGCACGGCGACCAGATCGCCTGCCTCATCACCGAGGCCGCGGCCGGCAACATGGGCGTGGTCCCGCCCGAGCCCGGGTTCAACGAGTTCTTGTCGCAGACGTGCGCGCGCAACGGTGCGCTGTTCATCAGCGACGAGGTCATGACGGGCTTCCGCGTCACCCGGGCGGGCCACTGGGGCCTCGACGGTCAGCGCGAGGGCTGGGCGCCCGACCTCGTCACCTTCGGCAAGGTCATGGGCGGCGGGTTCCCGGCCGCCGCGTTCGGCGGCCGCCGCGACGTGATGGAGCAACTCGCCCCGTCCGGGCCGGTCTACCAAGCGGGGACGCTGTCGGGCAACCCCATCGCGACCACCGCGGGTCTCACCACCTTGCGGCTCGCCGACGCCGATGCCTACAGCCGGCTCGACGCGGCCTCGCAGCAGCTGCAGAGCCTGGTGACCGAGGCACTCGTCGGGGCCGGCGTCGCCCACACCCTGCAGAACGCCGGCAACATGTTCAGCGTCTTCTGGGGCGTCGATGGCCCCGTCACCGACTTCGCCGGCGCGCAGTCGCAGGAGGCATGGCGCTACAAGCCGTTCTTCCACGCGATGCTCGACGCCGGCGTGTACCTGCCGCCGAGCGCCTTCGAGTGCTGGTTCGTCTCGGCTGCCCACGACGACCAGGCACTCTCTAGAATTGCCGCGGCTCTGCCAGACGCCGCGCGCGCCGCCGCCCAGGCCGTCCCCGCGAGCTAGACCCGGCTCCGTCCGAACAGATAGAGGCACCATGTCCGAACGTACGATCGTGCACCTGATGCGCCACGGTGAGGTCCACAACCCCGAGGGCGTCCTGTACGGCCGGCTCCCGAAGTTCGTGCTGTCGGAGCTCGGCCACCAGATGGCCGCACGGGTGGCCGAGCACCTGTCGAAGAACGAGATCGTGCACATGGTCGCCTCGCCGCTCGAGCGCGCGCAGCAGACCGCCGAGCCGCTCTCGACGCTGCTCGAGGTGCCGATCGTCACCGACGAGCGCGTCATCGAGGCCGACAACCTCTTCGAGGGCAAGACCGTCGGCGTCGGCAACGGCGCGTTCACCAACCCGCGCAACTGGTGGATGCTGCGCAACCCGTTACGGCCGTCGTGGGGCGAGCCCTACAAGCAGATCGCCGCACGCATGCAGGCGGCCGTCGCCGACGCGCGGGAGGCCGCGCGCGGCCACGAGGCCGTCATCGTGTCGCACCAGCTACCGGTGTGGATCGCGCGCCGCGCCTACGAGCAGAAGAGCTTCGTGCACGACCCGCGCAAGCGTCAGTGCACGCTCGCAAGCCTGACGAGCCTGACGTTCGACGGCGACGACTTCGTGGGGTTCACCTACAGCGAGCCCGCAGGAGACCTGCTGCCCGCGCCCCTGCGCGGCAAGGTCGTCGGCGGAGCCTGACATGTCCAAGCACCCCTCTCGCACCGTCCTGACCGCCGCTGTCCTGCTCGCCATGACGGTGCTCGCCGCGTGCAGCGGCGCCGGCAACCGCGGTACCACGAACGGCTTCGTGTCGGGAGACGGCTCGATCACGACGGTCGACGTCGCCGACCGCAAGAAGGCTCCGGTGCTCGAGGGCGAGGGTCTCGACGGGCGCCCGCTCTCCACCGCCGACTTCGCCGGCAAGACCGTCGTGGTGAACCTGTGGGGCCCGTGGTGCGCCCCCTGCCTCGCCGAGGCGCCCGAGCTCAACGAGGTCGCCACGCAGTACGCCGACAAGGGCGTGCAGTTCGTGGGCATCCTGACCCGCTCGAAGGACCCCTCGACGGCCATCGCGTTCAACCGCAACAAGGGCATCGTGTACCCGAGCTTCAAGGACGAGGGCGGCAAGCTCGAGCTCGGGTTCAACGGAAGCCTGCCGACCCTGGCCATCCCCACCACGTGGATCATCGACTCGAAGGGACGCGTCGCGGCGCGAGTGCTCGACAAGGTCTCTGCCTCGACGTTGGCCAACCTGATCGACGACGTCCAGAAGAGCACCGCGTGACCGACTGGTTCCAGGACACGGCCTACTCGGGCAACCTGCTGCTGGCCGTCCCGGTCGCGGTGGTCGCGGGCCTGGTGTCGTTCTTCTCGCCGTGCGTGCTGCCGCTGCTGCCGGGCTACCTGTCGTACGTCTCGGGCGTCGCGGCACAGGATCTCGAGTCGGCCAGGCGAGGACGTCTGCTCGCCGGTGCCGTGCTGTTCGTGCTCGGGTTCAGCTCGGTGTTCGTGCTGGGCGGGGCACTGTTCGGCTTCTTCGGCAAGAGGCTCGAAGAGCACCAGGACACGTTGTCGATCATCGCGGGGATCCTCATCATCGTGATGGGACTGGCGTTCATCGGGCTCGTGCCCCTGATGCAGCGGGACATTCGCATCCATGCCGTGCCGGCCATCGGCCTGGCAGTCGCCCCTCTGCTGGGCTTCTTCTTCGGCGTGGGGTGGGCGCCGTGCGTCGGCCCGACGCTGACGGCCGTGCTGAGCCTGTCGGTCGCCACCGACGACGCGACGGCGTCACGGGGAGCGTTCCTGACACTGTTCTACTGCCTCGGCCTCGGCATCCCGTTCGTGCTGGCGGCGCTGGGATTCGGACGCTTCATGCACGCCGTCTCGTGGTTCAAGCGCCACCAGCGGGCCGTCTCGGTCACGGGTGGGCTCGTGCTCATCGCCGTCGGCGTCCTGCTCGTGTCGGGGCTGTGGACTGACCTGGTCGACGAGATGCTGACGTGGGTCAAGGGATTCGAGGCACCGGTATGAGCGACAACGCCGTCCCGGCGCTGGGGCGCCGCGAGTTCACGCGGTGGTTCTGGCGACAGCTGACGTCCATGCGCACGGCCCTGATGCTCCTGCTCCTGCTGGCGATCGCCGCGGTGCCGGGCTCGCTCTACCCGCAGCGCGGCGTCGACGCCCGCGCCGTCGAGACGTACTTCCTCGACCACCCCAAGCTCGCCCCGGTGCTCGACAACCTGGGCATGTTCGCGGTCTACAGCACGCCGTGGTTCAGCGCCGTCTACCTGCTGCTCATGGTCTCGCTCGTCGGGTGCATCCTGCCGCGCTCGTTCGTGTACCTGAAGGCCGCCCGCGCCCGTCCGCCCAAGGCGCCGCGCAACTTCTCGCGCCTGCCGGCGTCCACGTCGTTCGAGACCGACCGCTCGCCCGACGAGGTCGTCGCGGCGGCCCGTCAGGCGCTCGGACGGGCGCGGATCGACGTCGTCGACCGCGAGCGCGACGGTGGTGAGGTCGTGCGCGAGGTCAGTGCCGAGAAGGGCTTCCTGCGCGAGTCAGGCAACCTGGTGTTCCACGTCAGCATCGTCATCGTGCTGATCGGCGTCGCGGTCGGCACGCTGTTCGGCTACCGCGGCTCGGTGATCGTCACCGACGGTGGCGGCCAGTTCACCAACCTGCTGCCGCAGTACGACGAGTTCAGCTCGGGCACGCTGTTCAAGAGCGGCGACCTGCCGCCGTTCTCGTTGACGCTCGACAAGGTCACCGCGCGCTTCCAGCCCTTCGGCAGCCCGCAGGCCGGGGCTCCGCGCGAGTTCCGTGCGCAGGGCACCTACTCCGCCCAGCGCGGCGGCGCCGAGAAGCCCTTCGACATCACGGTCAACCATCCCTTGTCGATCGGCAGCACGTCGGTCTACCTGCTGGGCCAGGGGTACGCGCCCGTCTTCAAGATCACCGACGCCAAGGGCGATGTCGTCTTCGACGACGCCGTGCCCTTCCTGCCCGCCGACGCCACCTACACCTCCAACGGCATCATCAAGGTCACGGAGGCCAAGCCCGAGCAGCTCGGCTTCCAGGGCTTCTTCCTGCCCACCGCCGTCACGCAGGGCGGCCAGGAGCTCTCGACGTCGGCGCACCCCGCCGCGGCCAACCCGCTGGTGGGGCTCAACGTGTGGCACGGCGACCTCGGTCTCGACGACGGCCGGTCGCAGTCGGTGTTCATCCTCGACAAGTCCAAGATGAAGCAGTACAAGGACGGCGACAAGAACTTCCGAGTCAGCCTGCAGCCCGGCATGACGGCCGACCTGCCGGGCGGCGGGTCGATCCAGTTCACCGAGCTGCGGCAGTTCGCGCGGTTCCAGATCGGCTCGGCGCCGTTGGTCAAGGTGCCGCTGTTCGGCATCGTCGCGGGCCTCATCGGGCTCATGGTGTCGCTGACGGTCAAGCCCCGGCGCACGTGGATTCGTACCCGTCGGGACGGCTCACGTACCGTGGTGGACGTCGCCGTGCTCGATCGTGTACCCCGGGACGACCTGCCCGCCGACCTGGACGACTTCCTCGAGCGGTTCAAGGACGCGCTCGGCGAGACCGAGGAGAAGGCATGAGCCCAGAGACCCTGAAGACGTTGGCGCAGGCGTCCAACTACGCCGTGGCGTCGGCCACCGGCGTCCTGGCGCTGGCCTTCGTGGCGTACGTCGCCCAGTGGGGGTTCGCGCGCAAGCTCGCCCCTGAGCGCGAGCTCGTCAACGCCGGTTCCGTCGACGACGGGCCCGCCGTCCATGACCCCGCCGAGCGCAGCAACATGGCCGGCGGCATCGGCCTGTCGCTGACGACCCTGTCGGCCCTGGTGCTGCTGGTCGGAGTGGCCGCCCGCGCGTTCGCGGCGCAGCGGGTGCCGTGGGGCAACATGTACGAGTTCGGCTGCGCCGCGACGCTGGCGGCGCTGGTCGCCTACCTCGTGCTGGTGCGCGTCTGGGAGATCGAGTGGGTCGGTCCGATCATCACGGGCTTCGGCACGGTCGTGCTGGGCGCCTCGGCGATGGTCTACGTGCCCGCCGGCCCCTTGGTGCCGGCGCTGCACTCGTACTGGCTCGTCATCCACGTGCTCGGTGCCATGATCTCGGGCTCGGCCTTCCTGGTGGGTGCCGCGGCGTCGGTGCTCTACCTCGTCAAGTCGCGGGCCGAGCGCACGACGCCCGAGGACGAGCGCAAGGGCTTCTTGTGGCGCATCCCGCCGTCGGCCAAGATCGACCAGGTCGCGTACCGCGTCCACGCCTTCGCCTTTCCGATCTGGACGTTCGCCGCGCTGATCGCCGGACCCATCTGGGCGCAGTACGCGTGGGGACGCTACTGGGGCTGGGATCCCAAGGAGGTCTGGGCGTTCATCACCTGGGTCGTCTACGCCGGCTACCTGCACGCCCGCGCGACGGCAGGCTGGAAGGGCAAGGCGGCCGCGATCCTGGCTCTCATCGGCTTCGCGACGTTCGTGTTCAACTTCGTCGGCGTCAACCTCTGGGTCGGCGGCATGCACTCCTACGCCAAGTAGGGCGCCCGGCTCCTTCGTCGCCGCTCCCGCTGCTCGTTCCTCGCAGCGGCCGGGCTTCGCCCGGGCGCCCGCCGTCGCTCGCTTCGCTCGCTCGGCCCATGGTCGGGGCCGGGACGTCATCACCTGAGTACGTGGATCACGACGATCGTGATGACGTCCTCGCGGACGGTGGTGTTCGGCGCTACGCTCGCCGCATGGGGGTCGAGATCCGGGTCGAGGGACTGGTCATGACGTACGGCGACGTGCGCGCCGTCGACGACGTCAGCTTCACCGTGGCGCCCGGCGAGTTCTTCGGCCTGCTGGGCCCCAACGGCGCCGGCAAGACCACGACGCTCGAGATGATCGAGGGGCTGCGCAAGCCGCAGGCGGGCACCGTCCGCATCGACGACCACGAGCCGTGGCGGCGCGCGCCTGACCTCCAGCGGCGCATGGGCGTCCAGCTGCAGTCGTCGTCGTTCTTCGAGCGGCTGACCGCCCGCGAGCAGCTCGCCACCTTCGGAGCCCTCTACGGGGTCGCGTCGACCCGTACCGACGAGATGCTCGAGCAGGTCGGTCTGGTCGACAAGGCCGGCGTCCGCACCGAAGACCTTTCAGGCGGGCAGAAGCAGCGGCTCTCGATCGCGTGTGCCCTGATCCACGACCCCGAGGTCGTCTTCCTCGACGAGCCCACCGCCGCCCTCGACCCGCAGGCCCGGCGCAACCTCTGGGACGTCCTGCGCTCGATCAACGCGTCGGGACGCACCGTGGTGCTCACGACGCACCACATGGACGAGGCCGAGGTGCTGTGCGACCGCGTGGCGATCATGGACGCCGGCCGCATCCTCGAGCTCGACACCCCGGCCGCGCTGGTGCGGGGCCTCGACGCGCCCGTGCGCATCAGCCTGGCGCCAGGGACGCTGCCGGTCGACGACGCACGGGCGATCGCGGGTGACGACCCCGTGGCGGCCGACGAGCAGGGCACCATCATCACGACCCGCGAGCCCTCGCGCGTGCTGACGGCGCTGGCCCAGCGCGACGCGCTCGACGGCCTCAGCGTCAAGGGTGCCTCGCTCGAAGACGTCTTCCTCGAGCTCACCGGCCGGGAGTACCGCGCATGAAGCCGTTCACGAGCCTGGCCCGGGCGATGCTCAAGGGCTTCTTCCGCGACAAGATGGCCTTCTTCTTCGCCGTGATCTTCCCGCTGATGTTCCTGGTGCTGTTCGGCGGCATCTTCACCGACCAGGGCGCGTCGCGGTCCGACATCATCCAGGTCGGCGCGGTCTCGGTGCTCGACGAGGCGCCCCAGCAGGTCAAGGCCTACCTCGACGAGAGTCTCGAGATCACCAAGTCGTCCGACGAGAAGGCCGCCCTCGAGAAAGTGCGCAAGGGCGATGCCGACGCCGTCATCAGCCAGGACGGGGACCGGCTCGTGGTGCGCTACTCGCAGGCCGACCAGGTCAAGGCGGCGACGGTGCAAGGGACCTTCCAGTCGATCGTCCAGTCGGCCAACTTGGCGCAGACGGGGCAGGCGCCCCGGTTCACGCTGACGACCGATCGCGTCGAGGACGACTCGCTCAAGGCCATCCAGTACTACACGCCGGGCCTGATGGGCTGGGCGATCGCCTCGGGCGCCACGTTCGGCGCCGCGACCAACCTGGTGGTGTGGCGACGCAACGGTCTGCTGAGGCGTCTGCGCCTGGCGCCCATCCCCACGCGGTCGGTCGTGCTGGCCCGTGTCGCGGTGTCGATCGCGATCGCGATCGTGCAGGCCGCGATCTTCCTCGGCGTCGGCATCGTGCTGTTCGGCCTGCGACTCACGGGCTCGTGGCCCATGATCATCCCGCTGCTGGTGTGCGGCACGCTCGCCTTCATGGCGATCGGTCTGCTGGCCGGAGCCGTGGCCAAGAGCGAGGAAGCCGCGGTCGGCATCGCCAACTTCGTGGTGCTGCCGATGGCCTTCTTGTCCGGCTCGTTCTTCCCGCTCGACGGGGCGCCGACGTGGCTGCGGGCCGTGGCCAACGTGCTGCCGCTAAAGCACCTCAACGACGGCATGCTCGACGTCATGGTGCGCGGCGAGCCATGGACGGCCGCCCTGGTGCCGATGGCGATCCTGGCCGGCTTCGCCGTGGTGGTGACCCTGGTCGCGGCCAAGGTCTTCCGCTGGGACAGCACGTGACGCTGCTCCTCGTCACGCCGCGGGCCTGGCTCCGGCGGCTGCGGGGCCGGCCGAGCCCGCTGCGCGGCCGCACGGTGCTGGTCACCGGCGCGTCGTCGGGGATCGGTGAGGCCACGGCGCTCGCCGCCGCGCGCCAGGGTGCGACTCTGCTGCTGGT
>JBEVGQ010000404.1:0-4500 GCA_040511655.1 Aeromicrobium sp.
GGACCGGCGGCGCGAGCCGGGCCGGCCATCGACACGGCGGCGACCGCGATGACCGCGGCGAGGCCGGTCGCGGCGGCTGCGAGGGGGAGGTGGTGACGGGCGGGGCGCTTGGGCGCAAGGACGTGCGAGGCGATCATGGTCGATCCTTCGGTAACCGCGGCCGGAGCCGGGCGTGTGGGTGAGGATCCTCGACGCAGGTCTCAGCCGACCGTTCCAATGATCTGAGGACGCTGATGCGCTTGGTGGGTGCGCCTCGCGGTGAGGCGCCGAGCGATGCGGTCGGACCCCTCCAGGGACGGCCGCACCTCGCACAGCCAGATCAACACTCGAGTCGTGGCCGCCGGGTACTGGTCCCGGCTGGGCGCCAGAGCACGCCAGCCCACCGGGGGCTCACCCAGAATAACCGCGGAATCGCAGGCCCGCAGGACGAAAGTCCTCGTACTCGTCAGTAGCCTGAGAAATAGTCCGTCCTCACGCTCTTGGCGCGCTTGCGCAGGCCGGGTCGCACGGCGTTGACCATCGCGGGAGGTCCCGAGACGTAGGCGCGCCGTGCGGCCAGGTCGGGCACGGCCTCGGCGATGATCTCGTCCGACAGGTACGGCGCCTCGACGTGCGTCCAGCTCTCGGGCAGGTCGGTCGGGCGTCCGGGGCACACGAGGACGACCCGCACCCCCGACAGCTCTTCGACGAACGGCACCTCGTCCGCCGACGCCGCGCCGTAGACGAGGACGGCGTCGCGCGAGCCCTCGTGGCGCAGCTGGCTGAGGAACGGCGTGATGCCGATGCCGCCGGCGACCAGCAGCAGAGGTGCCTGCGCGTGGGTGGGCCACACGAAGTCTCCACCGATGCCTGTGCCGCGCACCCGGGCACCGGGCTCGAGCGACAGCAGCGCCTTCTTGAAGGTCGACGACTTCACAGGCACGCGCAGCGTCACCGCGACGCGCCCGGCCTCCGGCGGCGAGCTGATGCTGAACGTGCGCCTCGCGCCGCGGCTGTCCATGCCGGAGTGGGGCAGCGACAGCTCGAGGTACTGCCCCGGCACGAAGGCGACCGAGCGCTTGGACCGGAACGTCAGCTCATGCGTGTCGCCTGCGACCTTCCGGCTGTCCTCGAGCTCGAGGTCGAGCCCGGAGCGGCGTGCGAAGGCGAACGCCACGAGATTGCCGATCAGCAGGGCGATCTCGGGCGAGATGGCGAGGACGCCGAGGTCCGGGGGCGAGTCGGTCAGCAAGAAGATCCAGGTCGGATAGGCGAACACGACAGCGGTGACGGCGGCGACCGCCAGCTGCTGGTGACGACGAGGAGGCAGAGTCAGCGGCTCGCTCAGCATGAAGCCCGCGACGAAGACGATGGGGTACGAGTAGGCGGCCAGCTTGAGGACGTCGACGAACGACTGATCGGGGGCCGCCAGGTCGAGCAGGCGCACCATGATCAGCACTGTCGCGACGACGACGAACACGAGGCCGACGTCGAGCCGCCGGGTGCGCCACAGCACCAGCAGCGCGCCGACCACGACGAACGGGAACAGCTTCTCGGTGGCTGCGGTCTGCCAGATCGCGTTGATGCGGTCCTCCCGCCCGACGATCTCCTGCGCGAGCAGCACGAGGAAGGCGCCGGCCGCCGCAGGGTTGAAGACGTGCCGCCCGCGCCAGGCGAGGACGTACTTCGACGCCTGCGCGAGCACCGCCGCGACGGCGAGCCAGACCAGGTCGGCGGTCTCGACCGGCACGATCGGCACGAACAGGAAGAACAGCAGCAGGGCCGTGATGACCGCCGACTCCGCGTGCGGTCGCACCCGGAACGCCAGACCCAGCAGGCGGCTGCTGACGTACGACGCCACCAGCAGCACCGCGAGCGAGAGCAGGTTGTCGCCGGTCGACAGGCCTTCGATGACGCCGGTGGCGGTGAAGATGGCGTAGACCACGACCAGCAGCGACAGCACGATCGTGACGAGCCGGTACATCGTCACTCGTCCGAGCTGGCGGTCGAGGACGTCGCGGACGGGGGCGACTGGGTTCATGTGAAGATCTCTCCGGGAAAGTCGGGCGACCACTGGACGCGGCCGTCGGCGTGCATGCGGACGAACTGGTGTTGGAACCGCTCCATCAGGACGTCCGGGTCAGTGAAGAAGTGGGCCGTGGCGAGGCCGTCGGCGCGCATGCACGACTGCGGCACGACGACCCAGGTGGCGACGACGTCGTCGGTCGGACGTCCGGTGCGGGCGTCGATGACGTGATGCAGCCCGTCGCCCCACGTGCGGCGATTGGTGGCCGAGGCGCACAGGGCGTCCTCGGGGTCGATCTCGGCGACACCGATCGCGCGGCTCGCGTCCAGGGGATGCTCCAGCGCGACGCGCAGCGGCGTGGTGCCTCCGTGGTAGAGGTCGCCGCTGGCGTCGACCGTGAACTGGTGGGTCTCGCAGCCGACGATGGATGCCACCTCGTCGACCAGCAGGCCCTTGCCCGCCGCGCCCACGTCGATCAGCATGGGCCCGTTCGTCGTGAGGACTCCCCCGGACAGGTCGACGCTCGACCACGGCGGGACGTCGGCGGGCTCGGCCGACGGGGTGAGCGAATACGACGCGTCGTAGCCCAGATCCGACAAGGTCCGTCCGATCAGTGGGTTGACGGCGCCGTCCGTCGCGTCGTTCAGCTCGGTGAACAGCTCGAACAGCCACTCGGTGTCGTCCGGCATGGTCCACCGGCCCGGACCGCGCGCGATGTCGGCCACGAGCGAGTCGGGCCGGAAGCGTGACCAGACCTGGTCAAACTCCTCGATGCGCCCGAGCACGGCCGCCCGGACGTCCGGGGCGAGCGGCTCGCGCGTGTCGATCTGCCACGCGGTGCCGATCGCCTCGAACCCCCAGGCGTGCACGTCAGGAGCTCGCTTCGGCCTTGATCTGGTCGATCGCGTCGTTGAAGCCCTTGGACGTCAGCGACGAGCCGGCGACCTTGGAGACGTCGAGGTCGTCGAGGCTCTTGCCGACGACCTGATCGGCGATCCCCCCGGCGAACTGCGTCTGGGACTGCTTCGACGTGCCGTTGGTCGCCTCGGGGGTGACGTCGACCTTCGAGATCGTGCCGTCCGAGATGGTGAGCTCGACCTTGACCGTCGACTCGCCGCCGGGGTTGCTGTAGCTCCCCTCGGCCGTGTAGTCGCCGTCGGCGTAACCGGCTTCCTCGGCACCGACGCCGGCGTCGGGGGTCGCGGGATCGGTCGACGGAGCGTCAGAGGTGGGGGCCGCGGAGGTGGCTGCGGGCTTGCTGGATCCGCCGTCGGACTCCTCGCTGGAGCCACATGCGGCGGTGATGAGCATGACGGACACGGCGGCAGCCGCCGAGAGCATCTTCTTGTGGGCAGGCAGGTTCATCGGTCGGGCTCCTGAGCTCGGCGAGATGGATGAAGGTTCAACACGACCAACGGACGGCGGTCGGGCTAGGTTCCCCGCTCGGCGAGCGCGCGCGTCGCGGCGTGGAAGCCGCCCATGCCGTGCACGCCCCCGCCGGGCGGCGTGGACGCCGAGCAGATGTAGAGGCCCTTCGCGCCCAACGAGTACGGGTTCGGCGACATCCGCGGACGCATCACGAGCTGCCACGGATCGTTGGATCCCCCGGCGATGTCGCCGCCGACGTAGTTGGCGTTGTGCGCCTCGAGCTGCGCCGGACCGGAGACCGTCCGGGCCACGATGCGGTCGCGGAACCCTGGCGCGAACCGCTCGATCTGGTCGATGATCGCCTCGGTCGCGTCGCCCTCGTAGCCCGTCGGCACGTGCGCGTACGACCAGATCGGGTGGACGTCGCCGGCCGAGCGCTGCGGATCGGCCAGGTACTGCTGGCACACCAGCACGAACGGACGGGCTGGCATGCGCCCGGCGTGCACCTCGTTCTCGGCCGCGTTGACCTGCTCGAACGTGCCGCCGACGTGGACCGTGCCGGCCTTGCGCGCCCACTCGTTCTGCCACGGGACGCCGCCCTCGACGGCGAAGTCGACCTTGAAGATCGCCGGGCCCGTGCGCCACCGCGACAGCGGACGCCGCACGCGGGCGGGGATGCGGTCGCCGGCCACGCGCAGCGCCGTGCCTGGTGTGGTGTCGAAGACGACGATGTCGGCCTGCGGCATCTCGGTGACGCGATGGCCGGTCTCGATGCGACCGCCGTGCTCGACCAGGTCGGCGGCGAGGGCCGCGGCGATGGCCTGCGACCCGCCCTTGGCGACGGGCCACCCGTAGGCGTGGCCCGTCATGCCGAACATCAGCCCCAGCCCGCCCGTGGTGGGCCGCTGGAGCGGGTGGATGGCGTGGGCCGCCATGCCGGCGAACAGTGCCCTCGCCTCGTCGGACGTCCACCGGCGGGCGATCACCGAGGCGGGCAGCAGCGCGCGCAGGCCGAAGCCTGCCAGGAGGAGCGGATGCCTCGGAACGTGGATGATCGGGCCGAAGATCTCGCCGATGAGCTCGTCGGCGTGGCGGGCGAGCGGGCCGAACAGACGCCTCCACGCGGG
>JBEVGQ010000405.1:0-10567 GCA_040511655.1 Aeromicrobium sp.
GCCGGGTCCGCCCTGACCGACGTCCTGAGGCTCTCGCGCGGCATGACGCTCAAGGCCGCCGTCGCGGGTCTCGACCTCGGCGGTGGCAAGGCCGTCATCGTCGGCGACCCGCACCGTGACAAGACGCCGGCGCTGCTGGAGGCGCACGGACGCCTGGTCGAGTCGCTGCAGGGCACCTACATCACGGCTGGCGACGTCGGCACGACGTCCGACGACATGGACGTCATCGGCCGCACGACCCGGCACGTCGTGGCCCGCACCCCCGCTGCCGGCGGATCCGGCGACTCCGCCCCGATGACGGCGCTGGGCGTCTTCGAGGCCATGCGGGCCGCGGCCGGACGCACGTGGGGCGCTCCGACGCTCGGGGGACGGACGGTGGGCGTCGAGGGCCTCGGCAAGGTGGGTCGCCACCTCGTCGCGCTCCTCGTAAAGGACGGGGCGCGCGTGCTGGCCGCCGACGTCGACCCGCGGGCGTGCGCCCGCGTGCTGAGCGACGTCCCGGACGTCATGATCGTCGACCGCGTCGTCGACGCCGAGTTGGACGTCTATGCACCGTGCGCCATGGGGGCCACGGTGTCGGCCGCGACGGTGCCCGGCCTCACCGCCCGCATCGTGTGCGGCGCGGCCAACAACCAGCTCGCGACCCCTCAGGTCGAGGACGAGCTGGCACGCCGGGGCGTCCTGTGGGTGCCCGACTTCGTCGCCAACTCCGGGGGCCTCATCCAGGTGGCGGGCGAGCGCGACCTCAGCACGCCGGACGACGTCCGCGACCGCGTGCTGGCGGTGCGCGGCACCGTCGACGACATCCTCGCCCTCGCCTCGGATCGCGGCGAGACGCCCGGCCGGGCCGCGGTGCGGGTCGCACAGACCCGGCTCGGCGATGCTCGGGCCCGCGACGGACGGGGCGTGGCGTGAGCCTCATCGACCTGGCCGACGTCACCGTGGCCGATCGCTACGAGCGGCGCGTGGGACGGGTGCACCTGACAGGCATCCAGGCGCTCGCCCGCCTGCCGATCGACCAGGCACGACGCGACCGCCTGGCCGGTCGCCGGATCGGCACGTACGTCAGCGGGTACGAGGGGTCGCCGCTGGCGGGCTACGACCTCGAGCTCATCGCGCAGCGCGACCTGCTCGACGAGCACGACATCGTCTTCGAGCAGGGGCTCAACGAGGAGGCTGCCGCGATGGCGGTGCAGGGCAGCCAGCTCATCGGCGACATGCCGTCGACCGTCGAGGGCGTCGTGGGGTTCTGGTACGGCAAGGCTCCCGGTCTCGACCGGGCGACCGACGCGATCCGCCACGCCAACCTGATGGGCACGGCCCCCACCGGCGGCGTCGTGGCGCTCGTCGGCGACGATCCTGCGGCCAAGTCGTCGAGCGTGCCGTGCGCGTCCGAGCGCGCCCTCGCCGACCTGGCGATCCCCACGTTCTACCCGGCCGACGCCGCGGAGGTGCTCGAGCTGGGCCGTCATGCGGTCGCCCTGTCGCGGGCCAGCGGGTTGTGGACCGCGATGAAGATCGTGACGGCCGTCGCCGACGGGTCGGCCTCCGTCGACCTGCTCGACGACCCCGAGCCCGTCCTCGTCCCGCCCGGCTCGCACGCCCACGAGCCGACCGCCAAGCTGCTCGCCCCGGTGCTCGGCCCGCTCGAGCGCGACTTCGCCACGACCCGCCTGCGCCTCGTCGAGGAGTACGTGCGGCTCAACGGCCTCAACCCGGTCGTGGTGCGGCACGCCGACGACCGCGTCGGCATCGTGACGTCCGGCAAGACGTACCTCGACGTCCGCGAGGCCCTCGCGACGATCGGGCTGGACGCCGCGGATCTCGAACGTGCCGGCATCCGCATCCTCAAGGTCGACGTCGTGTGGCCGCTGGCCGCGGGCACCGTGCGCGACTTCGCAGACGGCCTCGACGAGGTCGTGGTCGTGGAGGAGAAGCGCTCGTTCCTCGAGGCCGCCGCCAAGGACGCGCTCTACGGGACGCCGGCCGCACCCGTCGTGACGGGCAAGACCGACGTCGACGGCAGCGAGCTGTTCGCGTCGTACGGCGAGCTCGACGCCGACTCGGTGGCCCTCGGGCTCGCCCAGCGGCTGGCGGGTCGCCCGGGCGCCGAGCCCGTCGACGCCTGGCTCGCGGCCCGGCGCGACGCGTTCGCGCGCGAGCGGCTGCAGCTGCCGATCCTGCAGCGCACGCCATACTTCTGCTCCGGCTGCCCGCACAACACCTCGACCAAGCCGCAGACGGACTCCCCGGTCGGCGGCGGCATCGGCTGCCACGCGATGGTGCTGCTGATGGACCCCCAGCAGGTCGGCGACGTCGTGGGCCTCACGCAGATGGGCGGCGAGGGCACGCAGTGGCTCGGCATGGCCCCGTTCGTCGAGGCGCCGCACTTCGTGCAGAACCTCGGTGACGGGACGTTCCACCACTCCGGCAGCCTGGCGATCCGCGCGGCCGTCGCGTCGGGGCGCAACCTGACATACCGCATCCTCTACAACTCGACGGTCGCGATGACCGGGGGCCAGGACGCCGTGGGGCAGATGGACCTGACGCGCATGATCGCCAACCTGCGCTCCGAGGGTGTGGCGCGCATCATCGTCACGACCGACGACGTCCGACGCACGCGCCGCCAGAAGCCGGGTCGCGGCGTCACGGTGTGGCCGCGGACGAGGATCGGCGAGGCGGAGGTCGAGCTGTCCGCGACGCCCGGGGTGACCGTGCTGATCCACGACCAGGAGTGCGCCACGGAGCTGCGTCGCAAGCGCAAGCGGGGGCTGGTCGAACGTCCGACCGAGACGATCATGATCAACGAGCGGATCTGCGAGGGCTGCGGCGACTGCGGCGAGAAGTCGAACTGCCTGTCGGTGCACCCGGTCGAGACCGAGCACGGACGCAAGACCACGATCCACCAGGCGTCGTGCAACACCGACCTCACGTGCCTGACCGGCGACTGCCCGGCCTTCATGACCGTGACCCCCGGCGCGCGACGCACCGGGCCCGCCCACCTCGAGCCGCTCGCCGGCGACGCACTTCCACGGCCGGCGGTCACGGCCTCCCGCGACCAGGGCATCCGGCTGATGGGTATCGGAGGCACCGGGGTCGTCACCACGACCCAGGTGCTCGCGACGGCCGCGCTGCTCTCGGGCCGCCACGTGAGGTCGCTCGACCAGACGGGCGTCGCCCAGAAGGGCGGCGCGGTCGTGTCGGACGTCCGCTTCTCGCCCGAGCCCTTCGACACCGCGAGCAGGATCGGTGAGGCGGGGTGCGATCTCTACCTCGGGCTCGACGGTCTCGTCGCGGTGGCCCCGTCCAACCTCGCGGTGCTGGCACCCGACGCCACGGTCGTCCTGTCGACGTCGATGACGCCCACCGGTGCCATGGTCAGCGACCGCACCGTGAGCTTCCCGCCCGTCGCCGACCTCGTCGGACGGGTCGAGTCGCGGCTCCCTGGCGGCGACGTGACGGCGCTGGACGTGCGGGCGATCGTCGAGCCGCTGTTCGGTGCCGAGCAGCTGGCCAACCTGTTCATGGTCGGTGTCGCCTACCAGCTCGGTGCGCTGTCGCTCGAGCCGTCGGCCGTCGAGGGAGCCGTCGCACTCAACGGCGTCGCCGTCGACGCGAACGTCCAGGCGTTCCGGCGCGGACGTCAGCTCGTCGCCGACCCGGACGCGCTGCACGCGGCCGTCGCGCAGCGGACCGCGGCTCCGGCAACGTCCGCCCTGCCCGAGCGTGCCCCGGTCGAGGTCAGGGCCGGCGCGGGATCAGAGCTCGAGCGGCTCGTGCGGCTGCGCGGCGCCGAGCTGGTGGCGTACCAGCACGAGGCGTACGCGTTGCGCTACGAGCGGTTCGTCGAGCGGGTGCGGTCTGCCGAGGCGGCACTAGGACGTCCCGACGGGCCTCTCGCCGAGGCGGTCGCCCGCCACTACTTCAAGCTGCTCGCCTACAAGGACGAGTACGAGGTGGCGCGGCTGGCGCTCGACCCCCACGAGCGCGAGCGGGTCGCCCAGCAGGCCGGAGCCGACGCTCGGGTGCAGTGGCGCCTGCACCCGCCCGTGCTGCGTGCGCTCGGCATCAAGCGCAAGATCGCGCTCGGGCCGTGGTTCGGCGTCGTGTTCGCAGGGCTCTACCGCGTGCGGCGTCTGCGGGGCACCGCGCTCGATCCGTTCGGGTACGCGCACGTCCGCCGGGTCGAGCGCAGCCTCGTGACGGAGTACGAGCAGACCGTCGGCCAGCTGCTCGACCTGCTCGACGACTCGACGCACGCGGCGGCGGCCGAGATCGCGGCCCTGCCCGATCTCGTCCGCGGCTACGAGCACGTCAAGCTCAGGAGCGTGGACGACTACCGCGCACGGGTGGCCGCGGGCCTGGCCGCCCTGCAGCCCTCACCCGCCGTTGCGTCATAGCAACGGCGGGTCAGGACCCACCCTTGCTATGACGCAACGGGCGGCAGACCGGGCTCGAACCTCACCGACGGGACGCCTCCGGGCCCCTCGGCCGTGACGACGGCCCGCACGCGGTAGACGTCGGCGATCAGCTCGGCCGTCAGCACCTCGGTGGGCGTCCCGGCCGCGACGACCGCGCCGTCCTTGAGCACGACGAGCCGGTCGCAGAACATCGCCGCGAGGTTGAGGTCGTGCAGCGCGACGACCGACGTCATCCGCAACCGTCTCACCAGGTCGAGCAGGTCGAGCTGGTGGTGGACGTCGAGGTGGTTGGTCGGCTCGTCGAGCAACAGCTCCTGCGGCTGCTGGGCGAGGGCCCGGGCGATGTGGACGCGCTGCCGCTCACCGCCCGAGAGCGTGTGCCACGAGCGGGTCGCCATGTCGGTCAGCTCGACGCGTGCGAGGGCCTCGGCCACCGCGGCGCGGTCGGCGTCCCCCTCGGGCGACCAGGTGCTGCGGTGCGGGATGCGGCCGAGCCGGACGACGTCGGCGACGACCAGGTCGAGCTCGGTCTGCGCCTGCTGCTCGACCACGGCGACGCGGCGGGCGACGTCGCGGCGCCGGATGCCCGCGAGGTCGAGGCCGTCGAGCAGCACCTGGCCGCTGCTCGGGGTGCGCACGCCGGCCAGCAGCCGCAGCAGCGACGACTTGCCCGATCCGTTGGGCCCGAGGAGCCCGACGACGCTGCCGTCGACGACGTCGAGCGTGACGCCGTCGACGATGCGGCGACCGCCGACGACCCACGAGACGTCCCGCGTCGACAGGCTCATGCCGGCACCCTCCGCCGGTAGAGGATGACCGCGAAGGCGGGCACGCCCACCAGCGCCGTGACGACGCCGACGGGCAGCTCCTGCGGGCTGAAGACCGTCCGCGCCACGGTGTCGACCCACACGAGGAAGATCGCTCCGATCAGGGCGGTCGCGGGTAGCAGCAGCCGGTGCCCGGGCCCGACGACGGCGCGCGCCGCGTGGGGCAGGACGAGCCCGACGAAGCCGATCGCCCCGGCGGCGCTGACGAGCGTCGCGGTGATGAGCGCCGTGACGACGAGCAGCACGAGACGCACCCACCGCACCGAGATGCCGAGCGACGACGCCGCGTCCTCGCCGAACGCGAAGGCGTCGAGCGCCGGGGCGAGCGCGATGCACACGACCAGGCCGACCAGGCAGACCGATCCGCAGGTGACGACGTCGGTCCAGCCGGCGCCGCTGAGCGAGCCGAGCAGCCAGAACAGCACGCCGCGGGTCTGCTCGGCATCGGCCGACGAGGTGACGATGAACGACGTCAGCGCCGAGAACAGCTGCGTGGCGGCGACGCCGGCCAGCACCACCCGGTCGGGGGTGCCGCCGGCTCCCGCTGCCAGCAGCAGCACCATCGCGAAGGCCACGACGGCGCCGATGAACGCCCCGGCCGACAGCGAGACGATGCCGCCGCCGACGCCCAGCACCACCACCATCACGGCGCCGGTCGAGGCGCCCGACGAGATGCCGAGCACGAACGGGTCGGCCAACGGGTTGCGCAGCAGCGACTGCATGATCGCGCCGCAGATCGCGAGGCCGGCGCCGCAGACCGCCGCCAGCAGCGTCCGTGGCAGGCGCAGCTCCCACACGATGCCGTCGCGGATGCGCGAGACCCCCGCGTCGCCGAGCCCCAGGTGCTGGCCGACGACGGAGAACACGTCACCGACCGACAGGTCGGCGGGTCCGATCGTGATCGCGACGGCGATCGACAGCGCCAGCAGGGTCAGGCCGGCGGCCCAGAGCGTCCAGCGGACGCCCCGGGCCGCTGCGGTGTGAACCGCCCCCGGCAGCGAGCCTGTGCTCAATTCGCGAGCCCCAGCTTCACGAGGGCCTTCGCGACCTTCTCGGTGCCGTCGACCGTGCGGATCGACGGATTCATGTCGGCTCCGTTGAGCACGATGTATCGCTTCTTGCGGACAGCGGTCAGCTGCTTGGTGACGGGGTTGGTCTCGAGGAACTTGATCTTGTCGGCGAGCCGGTCGCCGGTCTCCTGGTCGCGCCGCAGGTCGCCCAGCGCGATGACGTCCGGATCGCGGTCGAGGACGCTCTCCCAGCTGATCTGGGGCCACTCGACGTCGGTGTCGGCGAAGACGTTCTCGACGCCGAGGGTGCGTGACATGACGCCCGGCGAGCCGTTGGCACCGGCCATGTAGGGCAGCTCGGTGTTGGCGAACCAGTACGCGATGGTGACCTTGCTCGTGGGCGCCGATGCGGCGGCGTCCTTCATGCGCCGCTTGAGCTCGGCGACGAGCTCGGCACCGCGCGAGGGGACGTCGAAGATCTCGGCGAGCTGGGTGATCTCCTGGTAGATCGTCTCCATCTCGAGCGGGTGGTCACGAGGGCCGTCGCCGCTCTCGTCCGTCCGGCCGTCGCAGTGGGACGGCGCGAGGTAGGTCGGCACCCCGAGCTTGGCGTACTGGGCGCGACGGTCGGGGTCCTCGCCGTTGAGGGAGTAGCCGAACGAGGCCGTGACCAGGTCGGGCTCCTCCTTCAGCACGCGCTCGTACGAGACCGTGTTGTCGCTCAGGCGCGGCACCGAGGCATTGGCCTTGGCGAGGTTGGGACGGATCTCGTCGGTCCACGTGGCGGTGCCGACCATGCGGTCCTGCAGGCCGAGCGAGAGCAGGATCTCGGTCGAGCCCTGGTTGACCGAGACGGCCCGCTCGGGCGCCTTGTCGATCGTGACGTCGACGCCGCAGTTGTCCTTGATCGTGAGCGGGTACGAGGTCTTGCCCTCGGTGCCGGCGATCCTGCCGTCGGACGTCTGGTCGGACGAGCTCGAGCCGCAGGCGGCGAGGAGGGTGGCGGTCAGGGCGATGCCTGCGAGCAGGCACGTGGAGCGTGCTGGGGTACGGCGGGGCATGGGATGCGTCCTTGGGATCTGAGACTCTTGCGCGGAGCCTGGTGAGTGATCCGGCCGACGTGGGTCGGCCGCAAACCAGCAGGTCTTCGGACTCGGGTTCGTCCGGACGATGGCGCCTTCCCAGATCTCGCGATCCAGTGGCCGATGCCACCTCCGTCCCCCTCACCGCTGCGCGTCAGCTCCGGATTCTCACCGGATTCCCTGACCCAACGAATGGGCACGACTGGTTCGTCCGCAGCCTAGCGGACGCCCTCCCACCATTCATCCCCGCGAATTGTGACGGTGTGCACCGCTCCGCGAGGGAGACTGGTGCACACCGTCACGCATCGCGGGGGCGTGGGGCTACTTCACCTCGGAGCGCATCAGCGCCCACAGGCCGACGGCCATCGGCGCGACGAGCCAGACGGCGAGCGTCACGCCGAGGTTCGCCCACTGGGTCGCGTCGAGGGAGCCGTTGAAGAGCGCCGACTGGGCGTAGTTGACGTCGACCCACGGGCGCAGGTCTCCGAACCACTGCTGCGTCTGCGCGAGCACCTCGGTGAGCCCCGGCAGCACGAACGAGTAGACGAAGTAGCCGACGATCGCCCCCGCCGAGTGACGGATCGTGGCGCCGAGCATGAAGCCCACCAGCATCCCGATGGTCTGCGCCAGCGTGATGTTGAGGGCGTCGACGGTCGTGAGGTCCCAGACGGGGTCGACGCCGGCGATCGCCGAGCCGGCGATCGTGCCGACCGCTCCGATGGCCATCGCGAGCGCCATCGACGCCAGGCTGATGCCGACGACGACAGCCGCCTTCGCCGCGACGACCCGTCCGCGGTGGGGCAGCAGCGTGAACGTCGTCAGCCCGCTGCGCTGGCTCCACTCGCTCGTGACCGACAGCACCGCGACCATCGGCAGGATGACGGTCATCGGGAAGCCGATCGCGGTGGCGAACGTCGAGTACGTCAGCTCGGAGTCCGGAGCCCAGAGCAGCACCGCTCCGGTGGCCAGCAGCGCCGCGATGCCGATGCTGGCCATGAGCCAGAAGCCCGCGCGGGTGTCGAAGCACTTGCGCAGCTCGACCGACACGAGCCGTCCGAAGGGGACGGGGTCGGGGACGGGCCTGGGCGCGCGCGGGGCGTCCGGCGGCGTGACGGTGGTGGTGGCGGTGGTGCTCATGCTGCTGCTCCTTGGGTGAGGGTCTCGCGCTGGTCGTCGGCTGTGATCTCGAGGAACATATCCTCGAGGCCCGCGCCCTCGGCGGCGCGCAGCTCGAGCAGGGCGATGCGGGCGTCCAGGGCGATCGAGCCGACGAGCTCGGCGTCGGCCTCGACGCGCAGGGCGTCCGCACCCCCGGCGGCGGCGCTCAGCGTGTGCTCGACGCCGGCCGTCGTCAGTGCAGCCGACATGCCGGGGACGTCGCGGGTGCGGACGAGCGTGCCTGCTGACGCGAGCAGCTCGGCCTTGGTGCCCTGGGCGACGATGCGCCCGTTGCCGATCACGACGAGGTCGTCGGCGACCACCTCGATCTCGTGCAGCAGGTGCGACGACAGCAGCACCGTGCCGCCTTGGTCGGCGTAGCCGCGCAGCAGGTCGCGCATCCAGCGGATGCCCGCGGGGTCGAGGCCGTTGGCGGGCTCGTCGAGGATCAGCACCTCGGGGTCGCCCAGCAGTGCGGTGGCGATGCCGAGGCGCTGCCGCATGCCGAGCGAGTAGTTGCGCACCCGGCGCTCGGCCTCGGACGGGGTCAGGCTGACCTGCGCGATCATCTCGTCCACGCGGCCCTTGGGCAGGCCCATGGTCCGCTGGGCGATCGTCAGGATCTCCCGGCCCGTCCGCCCGGCGTGCTGGGCCGAGGCGTCGAGCAGCACGCCGACCTCGCGGCCGGGGTTGGGCAGGTCGGCGAAGCGGCGGCCGCACACGGTCGTGGTGCCGGACGTGGGCGGCGTGAGGCCGACCATGACCCGCATCGAGGTCGACTTGCCGGCGCCGTTGGGGCCGAGGAAGCCGGTGACCCGACCGGGTCGAGCGGTGAACGTGACGTCGTCGACGGCCCTGAAGGCGCCGTACGTCTTGGTGAGTGATTCGACGGTGATCATGCGACGACTGTGGCGTCGGCGGGCAGGTCACCGCATCGGGGACGACGCTGGTCGCGCCCCTGACGTCACCCTGAGACGGTGCCGCCGCGGAACGACCGAACCGCACCACTCCCCGGGCCGGGGGAGTGATGCGGTTCGGGTGGGGTCAGCTCAGGCGTCTGCCTCGAGGTCGGCCTTGACGCGGCGGTGCGCCTCCCAGATCTCCTCCGGCAGTTCGTGGAACGCCGTCAGGTGCACCTCGCGGTTGGCGATCTCCTGCTGCCAGCGCTCGTTGTCGATCGTCAGGATCGTGTCGAGGTCGTCGGAGTCGATCTCGAGGCCCTCGAGGTTGAGCTCGTCGCGCGTCGGGATGATGCCGACCGGCGTCTGGCGTCCGGAGACCTCGCCGGCCTTGAGCTGCATGAGCCACAGCAGCGGGCGCAGGTTGTCGCGGTAGCCGGGCCACAGGAAGCGTCCGTCGTCACCGCGCTGGAACCAGTTGACGTGGGCGAACATCGGCACCTCGGTGGCCTGCCCGATGATCTTGAGCCACTGCGCCGCGTACGCACCCTCGGGGTACGACATGAACGGACGCATCGACATGGGGTCGTAGCGCAGCTGTCCGTCGACACCCTCGGCCGCGAACGTGGCCTCGGCACCCAGGGTCAGGCCGTCGTAGACGCCCTCGGCGAGGTCGGTGATCGCACGGATCAGCGGCTCGCGGTCACGTGTGCGTCCGCCGAAGATGATCGCGTCGATCGGCACGCCCTGGGGGCTGTTGAAGTCGGGCGCGACGTTGGGGACGTTCGACAGCGTCGTCGTGAACCGGCTGTTGGGGTGCGCCCACGGGGCGTCGTCGCCCTCGGCGCGCTCCGAGATCTTCTCGCCCTTCCAGTCCTCCCAGCCCGTGACGTCTTCGGGCGGGTTGGGCGTCTTGCCCTCCCACCAGACCTCCTGGGTGAGGGGGTTGTAGGCGATGTTGGTGAAGATCGCGCCGGTGCCCGCATCGACCGAGTGCAGTGCACCCGGGTTGGTGGCCTCGTTGGTGTCCTTGGCGACGCCGAAGACACCGAACTCGGGGTTCATGCCGTAGAGCTTGCCGTCGTTCTCGTCGACCCAGAGCCACGCGATGTCGTCGCCGTAGAAGTCGACGTAGTAGCGGTCGCCCAGGGCGTCGGGGGCCAGCGTCAT